>JAJAYT010000221.1 GCA_026786085.1 Microcoleus sp. CAN_BIN18
AAAACAAAACCGCACAAAAAAAAAAAAAAATTCTTCCCTCCGCCCAACTACCCCCCCCACATTTAGCCCACCACACCCCCCCACTACAAACCCGATCGATATCTGTTTTTCTATCGGACACGATATTTAAGAAGAATATCAATAATTATTCAATTATTTAATCTCAAATCTCAAATCTAAAAATGGAAAATCTCAAATCTTAAGCCCCCATCTTGCGAGGGGGGCTTGACACTTGTATAACTTAAATGTTAAGAATCAACTAATCTTCCGAGCCATGTCTCTCACTGGCTTCTATGGACTTTTCAAAAGTCATTCGCTGTTCGGCATTTTTGAGAAAATAACCGCTAATCATAGCTGAGGCGAGCAATCTACCCAAATGTTCGCGACTGGTAGTGACTGTCACTCCGAAGTGTTCCGAAGGCAAATTACCCAAAAGTCCGACAATATTTCGCTCCATTACTTGAAACACTTCGTGAGAAGTCGGCTTAGACAACTGAGAAACAGTGTCGGGAGCCATTGACTGCACGTATTGCCATAATAGATTGGCATTTTCTCCGTCTTCTTCAAAGAATTCTGGGGATTTATTAGATGAATTACTCATGAGTACCTCCGTTTCAGAGACAGCTTATTATTTTAGACGCGGACGGTTAAGTTAAATAACCATTATCCGATCGCTGCTGATATTTATTACTAAGTAATTACTAATGTAGCAGGACAGTCGCAGCAACTAAGTGGGCACAACCGAATTAAAGGCGGCGGTTTTTACGATTTTAGATCAAAAATCTGGTTGCACTTCTGATGATAGGTCGGAGACTCAAGATGCCGTGTTCCTGCGCCTGACTAATTGTAGCAGGGACACGGCATCTTGAGTGTCGAAAGCTGTGAGTAACATTAATTCCGATGCGACCGCATTTGATATTAGATTAGGGATTGGCGATGATCGGGCGAGACCGATCGCCATCTCCAATTTACCTAGCTGGCTAGATAATCGTTAATATCTTGCTTGCGCTTGCGGAGTTTGGTCAAAGCTTCCCGTTCTATTTGCCGCACCCGTTCCCGACTGATGTTGAGTCGATCGCCTATTTTTGCCAAAGTTAAGGTTTGCCCGTCTTCTAAACCAAACCGCAAGGCGAGGACTTCTCGCTGTTGCTGAGTCAGTTCCGCCATCAGATGATCCAAATCCGTCCGCAAGGAAGCTTGCAGAGCAAAATCTTCTGGAGTAGTACCCGTATCTTCCAACAAATCGCCCAACTCAGTATCTTGATTGTCTCCCACGCGCAAGTCCAGGGAAAGTGGTAGGCGCGCGCGATCGAGATATTCGCGAATTTGCTTGGGAGTCAAATCTAACTCTGACGCCAACTCAGCAGAAGTAGCCGCGCGGCCGAGCTTTTGAGCTAGCAGGCGCTGAGCCTTTTTAATTTTGTTGAGTTTTTCGGTAATGTGGATCGGTAAGCGGATGGTGCGACCTTTTTCGGCGATCGCCCGAGTAATTGCCTGACGAATCCACCAATAAGCATAAGTTGAAAATCTGTAGCCCTTAGTCGGGTCAAATTTTTCGACTCCTCGCTGCATCCCGATCGTGCCTTCCTGAATTAGATCCAGTAAATCTACGTTGCGTTTGATATATTTTTTGGCAACAGACACTACCAGGCGGAGATTAGCTTCCACCATTTGGCGCTTTGCTCTTTCCCCGTGGTGGATTGTCCGCTGCAACTCAAGCTCAGTCAGCCCGACTGTCTGCGCCCATTCAGCCACCGTCGGGTCGCGGCCTAACTCTTCTAGCAGAGTCTTTTTCTCTTGATTCAGTGTGGTTGAGCGCTGTACCTGTTTCCCGTAGAGTATTTCTTGCTCATGGGTCAATAGGGGAACGCGGCCGATTTCCCGCAAGTAAGCGCGAACAGAATCTGTATCTGAGGATTTAAGAGTTTTCATGAGCTTTTCCCGCTGAGGATCTTTGCGTCTAAAGGTTTGCGGTAGTCGCAAACCCCTAGCTTTAGGTGGGGAAAGTGGGCGCGGACTTGCGCTTTCCTTTCGTTTAAAGAGGCTTCGTTTTATGGTAACTAGCTGCTACTCCCAGAAAGCACCCTCTCTGGTTAGGTTTTGGTTGTGCAGAATGCTACGTTATGTTAAGAATTTTAACATTTGTGAGAGCAGTTGACTACATTTCTTCACATTTATTTCAGTCAAATCTGCACAGCACTGATTTGAGGGTAGCGACAAACTAGCTTCTGGCGTTGCATCATGGTAAACAAAATCGGGCAAATCTCAGAGGGGGAGATGGGGTGAGGGGGAGTTGGTAAGGTGCACACTGCGCACCGGCCGATCTTGTAGGGTGCGCCGCAAAGCACCGAAAAATTCAACCGGTGTCGGCACTATGTGTGTCACATTCAACTGCACTATTGGTTTGAGAGTACCCGCTTTCCTAGCTTGACAGTTGCATCAATATAAACAAAATCCCGGAAATCTCAGAGAGGGAGATGGGGTGAGGGGGAGTTTGTAGGGTGTGCACTGCGCACCGGCCGATCTTGTATGGTGCGCGCAAAAGCAACGAAAAATTAAACCGGTGTAGGCGCTATGGGTGTCACATTCAAACGGTGCGCAGTGGACACTAATAACGGAAAGCGAGCGGGGACGCGAGCGC
>JAJAYT010000222.1 GCA_026786085.1 Microcoleus sp. CAN_BIN18
ACTTAAGAAATTCGTCAAAAAGCCTTAAGTAAACCGTATTGAGTTTTAACCTGCCTACTAGGAGTCGGATGCTTCAAAAACTCTCCTTGGCGCAACACGCAACTAAAAGTAAAGAGAAAAAGGTAAAGAGAAAAAGCAACGTAGGGTGTAACACTCCGTGCACACTTGACTGCGTAGAGTCAATGAATAAATTGCAAGTCAGTAGGAAATCTTTCTTCTTCTAATTCGGGATCGTAAATATAATCGCAGTCAAAGCGGAGAGCTTGAGAGTGGCGACTTATAGAAAATCCGCAGTTACTCACCATTTCTGTAGTGAAAGTTGCCATGACTAACTCAATGAGTTTTCTATAAGAAATGTTAGGCATTTGAACATAATAGGCGCGTCTGGCAAAAAAGATTCTCTCATCTTTCGGTACAATTATGCCATTAATTCTGTGTGCGTGTTGAATCGGCTTGATATAGGTTTCAATAAACTGCGACTGATTTTTTTGTAGTCTTGCTAATTTTTCCTGTTGCAACCAGCTCATTTGAAACGCAATTTTAATAAATTCAAAACCCAAAATGTAGTTAAAAACATTATTACGTTCTTCTGTATTCAAGACGAAGCGGAGTGCAGCTTCTAAATATTGGTCTGTTAGGCGGCGCGCTTGTTGAGCTGAGTGGATATAAAATTGTTTGATGTAGCTTCTTAAATCTGATTCGTTTAATTCTTTTTTAACTCGGAATCTGATTAAATACTCTTTGACTCGGTTGAGAGTATCTACGTCTTCAAACATTTTTGAGACTAAGCCGTCGGCGGTGTAGTCATCTAAAAATTCTGCTTGCAACTCAGGAGTAGATGCGCACAATGTGTAACAGAGAGACAAGACGTAGCGCCGCTGGTTCCAAGGCAAGCTTTCGGCCCAATCCTTAACTTCTACAGGGAGTTTTTCCAGCATGGCATCTGTGTGGAGGCCTTGAGAAAGGTCGGCATATTTAGATGTTTGTTTAATCATTACCTAAAACCTTATATTAGTAAATTGAGCAGGTAATACATCGCAGGTAAGTAGGAGGGCAAAGTAGATGCGGGGAGTTAGAAATTATCTTGATTTTTTTGCTCTGTCTTATGATACATGACCTAGGGAGTACACCAGGTGATTTGTCTCACATTTTTGCGAACTTACAATCACGACTGTGAACTTAATATATCACATCTTAGGACGTTTAGTATCACGCGAAAAACTTATTCACGTCACTGTCGTAACGGCGGGTTTGATTGATGATTAAGTGAGGTGATTTAGAAGTTTTTGTTAGTAATAATTACTGAGGTAAATCATGAACTCGACTACAAGTATTTTTCGTAAAAATCAGTGTCAATACTTAAGTTTTGCCGATCGCCTCGTGCAACCAGTGCGACAGTGGCTCGATCGCATTGCAGTGGGCGATCGGCAAGTAGCTCAGTGGTTGTGCCAACTTATACCCGCACGGTGTCCTTTTGAGAGAGATATCCAGCTCTGGGGACACCATCTTTTCCACATACCGCCGATGTGCAAGCTGAATCCGGTGTATGAGGAATTAGTGGGGTTGCGTTTTCGAGAGCTCTCGTTTTTGACTGACGTATGCGGGGAGGATGTAACGCCGTACTGTTGATTGAGGGGTCTCATACCTCGATCGCCCGTTGATATGATTTGTGTACGGGGTGCGCGAACCTACTAGTTGTTCGATCGCTAATTTCAGCGATTATCGTTGATAATATCAGTGGATGCCTCTAGATAGCAGCAGGCATCCATCGTCGCTGTTAAGTCAAAAATAACACCAAACGATACCAGCAAAAATAATAACTATAAAAATACTTTAACAAGCTACTTTTGCCGATGGAAGTGAATATGTTTAACGCAACGGAACTGCTGATTAACGCTTTTGTAAATCGGCTAATTGAAGGCTACCGCCACACCTACGGCGGGTTCAAATCTGACTATGCCGAAATTATTGCTTGGGTAGCGAGTATGGCTTTGGAAAATATTGCTAATAGTGATGCTCTTTACCACAATGTGGAACACACTATTTCAGTGACATTGGTGGGACAAGAAATATTGCGCGGGAAGCACATCCGCGAGGGTGGTGTTTCCTGCGAAAATTGGCTGCATTTCCACATTGCTTTGCTGTGCCACGATATCGGATATGTTAAGGGCGTTTGTCGGCAAGATAGAACAGATTTGGGACTGTATGCGACGGGAATAGGCGACATGAAATTAACGCTACCTCGGGGGGCGACTGATGCGAGTTTGACCCCTTATCATGTCGATCGGGGAAAAATGTTTGTTGAGGAGCGTTTTGGGGGTCACAGACTGATTGATGCCGATTTGGTTAAGCAGAATATTGAGTTAACTCGTTTCCCGGTTCCTGCGGATGAAGACCATCAAGATACTGTGAACTATCCGGGCTTGGTGCGGGCGGCGGATTTAATCGGTCAGTTGAGCGATCCGCGATATTTGCAAAAGATTGCTGGGCTGTTTTACGAGTTTGAGGAGACTGGTCAAAATCAGATTTTGGGGTATCGCAATGTGGCGGATTTGCGGGATGGGTATCCTAAGTTTTATTGGAATGTGGTTTATCGGTATGTCAAAGATGCGATCGGCTATTTGGAACTGACGCAGCAGGGGAAACAAATTGTTGCTAATCTCAGCGCTAATGTGTTCCGGGTGGAGCATTCTGAGGCGGAAGTTGAGGAGGTGGCTGTAGTTCGTTAGGGTTTGACTTGAGTTGGGGCGATCGTTCTGGTTACTGATGTGAGCGAAAGGGCGATCGTCCCATTTCAATGTTAATCTTGTGAATTGTTCTCTGTAGGGCGATCGCAATATCGTAAAATATAGCTATGCCCACAGCACTAAGCAAATTTTTAATTTTTTTGATTGTCATTCCCTGATAGATTGAGTCGTTAAAGCCCTAAGAGAGAGAAAATTAACCATGAGATTCATTAACCCAAAAACCGACTTTGCCTTCAAAAAAATCTTCGGCGGCAACGAAAGCAAACCAATTTTAATCAGCTTTCTCAATGCCCTGATTTATGACGGCAATCCCACCATCACCGATTTAGAAATCATCGATCCGTATTTACCATCAAGAGTCTCCTATCTCAAAGACTCTTATCTGGATGTCAAAGCAAAGCTGGCATTAGGTCAAACTGTAATTATCGAGATGCAAGTTTTAAATGTAGCATCTTTTGCGAAGCGGGTGATTTACAATGCTGCGAAAACTTACTCAACTCAACTGGCTCGCGGGGATGGTTACTTTAGATTGAAACCAGTAATTGCTTTGACAATTACTGATTTTGAAATGTTTGATAATGACCGTGAAGTAATTTCTCACTTTGTCTTTAAAGAGAAACAGCGTTTGTTCGATTATGTCGATCCAGAGATTGAACTAATCTTTATTGAATTGCCGAAATTCAACAAAAAATTGGATGAGTTAGAAACTTTGACTGATAAGTGGGTTTATTTTATGAAAAATGCTCCCAGTTTAGAAGTGGTACCGCAAACAATGGAAACAGTCTCGGAAATACAGCAAGCTTTTGCTATTGCTGATGAAACTAACTTGAACCCCGAAGAGTTGAAAGATTTAGAAAGTCGCGAGAGGTATATTCAGGATCAACAAGGGGTATTGCTCAAGGGTATTGAAGAAGGAAGAGAAGAAGGAAGAGAAGAAGGAA
>JAJAYT010000223.1 GCA_026786085.1 Microcoleus sp. CAN_BIN18
GCATCTTCCGGTAACTGATAAAACAGTTCTTTGGAAAGTAATTGACTCACTTTAGAAAAACCTGTGCGGAACCAACGAACAGGCGATTTCTTTTTTTTCTTAGGATGGCTGTAGTTAGCAGCACAGCAGGGACAAATTGAGGGTAATGCTCCAATAGACTCTTGCTTCTCTACTGAGAGCGATCGCAAGTGAAACAGATAGCCTTTCACCCACTGTTCGTCCGGGGAATTTGGATCTCCTAGAATAACACGACCGCTGCGGGTATCTAACGATGCTTTATCCCAGGAGGCTTTCTCGCCGCCTTCACCTTGTCTCGATGGCTGTTTCCAACCTTTGCAAACATCTTCATTAATATTTCTAAAAGGCCAAAAAATGGCAAATTCAGAATACTTGCGGCGATCCAAAGCTATGGCTGTTTTGCGATCGGGTATGCCTTCAATATCTGGTTCAGTAGGCAAAAGTTCCCATCCGTCATTATTCTGTCTTGTCAGCCTGTTTCCCCCTAGAAACACTGTTCTGCACTGTTCGCAATAAAGCAGTTTTAAAACTCGGTACTCGTCACAAAGTATGGGAGGATTTTCGACAAATAGTTTGCCAACTGGTCGATTTTCACTGATTTCATTTTCTTCGCACCCGTGATTCGGTTTAGTGCAAGCCCAAAGCCCCTCAATATTCCTGAAAAACCAGTGCATCCGGAAAGATGGCAAAGATTCTTGGTCTGATAAACCGCGAGTGGCTAGAAGTCCTGTTACCGCGAGTCTGAGGTTTTCATCGGGTAAGTCATTACCAAAAATCTTTTCAGCAAAATTCGCGATCGATACGGCACGAATTTTGTCATCAACGTTACAAGCATCGACCATTCTAGCCCCAACCTGCGCGGTTTCAGATTCCACAATTTGGCGGCAAGCATTGTATGCAGCCGTTGACTGCAACGTTTCTGCATTGTTAATTTCTGGTGCTGCTGCCAAAGCGATAAACGGTTCGCTATCCAGAAACTCTTGACCTTCGATTGGTGGAATTTGTTCTAAATGACCAGGTATAATTTGCTCAGAATTCCATTCGGCACCAAAGAATTGATTCAGAAATTCTAAGCTTTTTGGATCGTCTGGTTCCAAAGATGCACTAGAGGCAAGAATCCGCAATTTTGGATGACCGGGATGCAGCCCTAAACGTTGCAGCAACAGTCGCAATAAATAAGCAACTTCTGTCCCCGAAGTGCCACGATACAAGTGCAATTCGTCAACAATTAAATGAAAGACGCTACCATCTTTGTTTAACCATTCCTTTGTTTTTTCAAAAATATCTCGCTCGATATCGCGCATCAGCATGATACTGAGCATAGAATAGTTGGTGATTAAGATATCTGGCGGGGAATCTTTCATATCCCAGCGGCAGCGCATTTCTGATCCATCTAAACGTGGGAAAAAGCACCTCACATCTCGATCGTCAGTGCGATCGGCGTGTTCGCTAGCGCGATCGGCTGATAACTGCATCTGCTGCATTGCTTCCAGGAGTTATTCTATTTTTTTGCCATTAGGTTTACGATTTTCTTTGTATTCATGCCCCGGTACGGGAGTAACGCCATTGTATCTCCCAAAGTAAAGTCTATTTCCGTTTCTATTATTTTGAAACCAATCGCGCGCTGCTTGAGAATCTAAAGCGCGGCGGAGCCTGGTAAGCTGGTCTTCAACTAAGGCATTCATGGGATATAAAATCAGGGCGCGAACGGCAGCATCCCGCTTTTCGTGACTCCTTTGAGGAACGCGATAAGAACTATTAAAACTGCGTCTTGTATTCTTCAATGGGTTGCATTTATTTTGCCAATCCTTGTTGATCCACCAGTCATTGAGATTAGGTAAATCTGGATTTGGAGCATTCCACGTTCTGGATTCTTTGGCAAGGTAAGCAAACAGGGGCAACAAGAAAGATTCGGTTTTACCTGAGCCAGTACCAGCCGTTACTACAGCATTTTGACCTTCTAATGCCTGTCGCAGCATTTGGATTTGGTGCCTGTACAGTTCGTAATTGCCTACAAGTCCGCAGGAGGCAAGTTGTTTAAAGTCTTGAAGGGCAGTTTCATCTAATCCCGGTACATTTGAAATATCTAAATTATTGATGGTTTTACCTGATTTTTGATAGCTGGGCATCGGTTCAATCCAGGGTTCTTGATGGAATGCACCGGGTTGGCGCAGCAGTCTTTCCCGTTCTCGTTCAATTTCGGGGAATTGAGTTCCGAAAGCGGTTTTTATATAAAGTAGAAAGTTGTCACGAATTGTGTTGAAGGCGTTAATTGGGTCGTGCATAAATTACCTCACTATGTTATACTTAAAGATTGCTGCAAGAGTGTCTGCCCTAATTTAGCTGCGGTCATTTCTGCTATTTGAGGGGGAATTGCGGAGAATAACTTGAATCCCTGAATTTGCGGAAGAACACGCGGCATTTTTTCATATTTTGGTGCATAACCAGAACAAAGGGTTAGGGCTCTTTCTAGGAGTCGTGGCAGATTGGCGCTGGCTGGTACTGCGATAGTGAATCTGTGTTTGTCGTAGATAAGAACATTCCGCCGCAGTGCTTTGAGAACAGCATACCTTCCCCAATCAAGGTCTATTTCCGCACACTTTCCGTCTTGCCAAAGATAGTAAACTTGGGTGTTGCGCGATGGGTGACTGTATTGGCTAAGGCGAAGGGGGCAATCGGTTTCTTTTATGGGTCGAAATTGTAAATAAATCGGGTCAAAGGTTTTGCTCTGCCAGTTTAGCTCTGTGTAATTATACCATTCGAGGGTAGCTAAGTAATCGTCAATACTGGCGGCAAAATGCAGCACACACCACGCTGAAGGCGTTTCGATAAAAGGTATTTCAAGGGAATTCGCGATCGCCCTCAATTCTCCTACATCCTCTGCTTGTACAGCCACTCGCTGCGGTATCAGCACTGATTCACTGGCTTGTGCTGTGACTTCAAGGTTGATGTGATGTCCCACCGACTGACAAGCATTTGATAATTGTGCGATCG
This sequence comes from Microcoleus sp. CAN_BIN18, assembly GCA_026786085.1. GTDB lineage: Bacteria > Cyanobacteriota > Cyanobacteriia > Cyanobacteriales > Microcoleaceae > Microcoleus. The sequence continues at coordinate 3,013 of JAJAYT010000223.1, forward strand.
TATTGGGCGATCGCGCTCCTGCTAAAATGGCTTGAGGAAAGCCGGCACAAGGCAATCGCACCAATACAGGACTCGCTGCATAAACCTTATTCTTGCTGCTATCATCGCTAAAATTAAAGTCACAGTGACCCAGAGAATCGAGGGCGCGAATTGCTTGCAATCTTTTATTCTTAATTCCGTCTTTGTCCGTATTTTCCTCTCTCAAACCAGTGTCAAGATTATACAAATAATCAAAGGTTTCCTTAAAGGATAGCCAAGCAAGTTCCTTTTTTGCTGAAATAACGTAGAGGAGTTTTTCGCTAGTTTCAGACACGTTCTGCCTCCTTTTGAAATTGTTTCCACAATGCTCTTAAGTTGGAGCGATCGGGCGGGGAAATTATCTTGCGATCGTGCCACAATATTTCTTTCCACTCCCGCATTTTCTTGCGGTTTCTGCAATTGGATAATGCAGGTTCTGAGTCGGATAAATTAGTGCCACAAAACATTACTTGACCGCGATGGCGACCTTTGGAAATAGCCCAAACAGGCTCCCAATCTGTAGGCAGTGATTCCGCAGGCCAAGTTGCTATTTGACCGGGTTCTTTACCTACAAAGAAAATCCGCTGCTTTCCTTGTATTGGTAAAAAAGTGTTGAAGTTAAAGTCCGGGAAATCAACGCCCCACACCCATGCACCAGCAACGCCTGCACTCCCATTTTCCCCGGTCTGGAGCTTCCCGAAGCGATCGAACTGTTGGGCGTTGGTTTGGGATGGCAAAGAATAGTTTTCTAGCAATAACAGAGAACAGCGCCTGATAATATCCTCCCCACTGCGTGCTTCAATTAACAACTTCGTTTCCGCTGGAGTATCGGCTGGCAGTTCATAATTACCTGCTGAGTTTCTGCTATCTAATAGCTGATTATTGCAATATACTTTTATTGATTCGCTACCACCTTGTAAAAATAATTTTGGCGGGGCAAACTTAAAGAACTTATTGCCTCTTTCCAGGCGGATTCCCCCAGCTAACTCTAGCCGTACATTAGTCGGGAAAGCTAAGATTGGGTATTCTTGTTTAATGAGTTCGTCACTGCAAGCAGCCTGCGCTTTGAACAAGTGCCACCCACTGGGCAAACCATCTATTATTTGCAAGTTTTCAAAGCCTTGACAGCTCAATTCTCCCCAGATTGTCAGCAATTCTAAACACTCTTGATGAGCAGCTAAATAAAATGGCTTTTGAGTGGGCAACTGGCGCACTTCGACGAACCCCGGCAATCCCTCAGTATCTCCATCAACGAATACTCGAATGGGCGAGGCTGGCAGCTTAAAACACCATTTAGAGTCGGCCGATCGCATTTTTACACCTTCCCGCCAATTAAACTCTGAAGCAGCAACCGTTTTTCCGTCTGACTCAGATATTAATGTTGAAGACCAAACACCGCTATTTTCGGAACAGGAAAAGGATTGAGAATTATCTTCTAATGATAACAAAAAATCGTCTTCTGGAAATTCATGTTTGGTACTGCAACGCAAGCTTAGGGTAGCGCGTTTGGCAATTGAATCGAGTTTGCAACACAATCTCAAGATTCCGTAAATCTGCGTTTTACCTGAATCTTCAGCAGTTCCATCCCAATCGCGCAATTCATCAATAATCCATTCGAGCAATGCTTGGCGAATTTCGTCGCTGTCGCTGGTTTCTTTTAACAAGTCCAGCGTCCGTTTTCGCAGTTGTTTGCGGCCGTGTTTGGCTAACAAAAGTGCGATCGCTCCCTCAGCGGGATATGAAATAGGATCTAAGTCAGCAGCGGCAAAAATAGCAGGGAGTGCGCGACGTTCTTTTTCAGTCAAGAGAGTTTGGGCGATCGGCAGTCCAATGTGCTTTCTCTTGCCAATGCTGTGGCTGTTAAAGATACCCAATTCGCCAGATTTGTCTTCATTAGACCACTTTTCTAAATCTTCCCAGAGTTTCGACATCCTGTCAAATGAAGGATACTGGCCTCTGGTAGATTCTTCGCCAAGTAATTTTCGCAAGCGCGGATAGTAAGAATTTGTGGCAAAATCTCCTTCAATACCGGCTGCTAAGACAAATAGCGCTAAATAAGCGATATAGGGCGGATAGTCTAATTCTCGCTGCTGCCAATTATCCCGGCTTTGTAAGGCTTTCACGCACAAACCCTGCCTTGTCACCCCATGAGGCCCTGTTTTGATAGCTGCAATAAAATCTGAGAAATCAGCACCGCTTTCTTGACCAATATCCGTTATGAGTTCCTCTGTGACATACAGGTGAACGCTGCGCCCTGCCATTTCATTTTTGAAAAAATGAGCTGCGATTGAATTATTCCATTTTAAATAATCCATTTTTATATTTCATATAATTTAATTGCGCTGGATAATTTCAAGTATTATAACCCATGAATAGCCATTATAGTCCGATCGTTCAATGGTCAAAAGAAGATCGAGTTTTTGTTATTTGCTTGCGTAAATTTACTGAGTTTGTGCAGCCTTGCACTCACGGTCACACTTACGAGAAAACCGCCAAACACTGACAAGAATAGTTATAAACATTGATTGAACTTTATCAAATCCTTGCTTTCTTAAGTAGAGATTTACAAAGAAACCCGGTTTCTGCCCTCGACCTGTGTAATTCCTATACAATTTTGAATATTTCGTTTGTTTCGGATATTGCGTTTGTGGCACTAAAAATGTTATCCTCAAGACAACAACGAAAAAATATATCTTAGTATGTCGAGACAAAAAGCATCGCCAGAGTCAATTCTGCTGCAAGAAAAAGAACAAGAATCAATAGCACAATTAGCACAGATACTCAGCCGAGAATCTGCACAGCCCAAATTAGTCACAAGTAACGGAGAAGAGATTCTAATTCCAGAATCAGTCTGCAATATCCTGCGTCAAGCTGTGCAAGCAATGGCATCAGATCGGGCTGTTTCGATCGTCCTTCACAATCGCGAACTGACGACGCAGCAAGCTGCTGATATCCTGAATGTATCGCGACCATTTCTTGTCAAGTTGCTAGATGAAGGAGCAATTCCTTATATCAAAGTAGGTTCCCATCGGCGGATTCAATTGAAGGATTTAATAATTTATAAAGAACAGCGAAAAGTAAAGCGCCGCCAAGGACTCAAGGAATTAACTCAATTTCTTCAAGAGGAAGGATTTTACGAAGCCGGAATACACGATATAACTCAGGATTAAGATGGCAGAATTATTAGTTATTCTAGACTCCTGTGTTATTTTTCCCATGCCTCTATGTGATACGCTGCTGCGCGTCGCTGAGGCTGAGTTTTACGACCTTCGCTTGTCACAAGAAATTTTAGATGGTGCTACCCGCAATCTGGTAAAAAACGGAAAAATGACAGATGCCAAAGCTGCACGTTTTCAGACAGCTATCAAAAACACCTTTCCTGATGCAATGGTCGAAGTGCCTCCAGAATTGGTAGAATTGATGACGAACCATCTGGGCGATCGCCATGTTTTAGCTGCTGCCATAATAGCAAAAGCCCAGATCATTGTTACAGATAATCTCAAACACTTTCCGCAAGAGGCTTTAGAACCTTATGGCCTTGAAGTCCAGCACCCAGATGTATTTCTGACTCAGCTTTTTGATAATGACCCCGAATCAATGGTTGAGGTGATTCGGCAGCAGGCTGAGGATCTAAAAAAACCGCCTCTTACTGTTACCGAACTTATTGACAACTTAGAAATAAATAATCGGGTGCAAGAATTTGCTAGCAGGGTGCGCTTTTATGAATTACCTTCTCGCAATGGAGGATAAAGAATCGTCTATGACTAGATCGATCGCACAATGTCATCAATGATGAAGCATGAAAGACGATCGCATCAAGATTTTTTACAGCAACCAAGATGAAGGCTACATTGCCGATATTCCTGATTTAAAATACTGTTCCGCTTTTGGCGAAACCCCAGAAGCAGCTTTGCAGGAAGTACAGATTGCTAAAACAGCATGGCTGGAAGCTGCAAAAGCTGAGGGAAAAACCATTCCTGAACCTAAATATCGACCTGCAATCTATCAAATTATGACTTAAAAGACGATCGCACATCTGGCTAGTAGGTAGACGCAAATAAACTTTGCTGTTTAACAGAGTTTAAATTTGTCATCACCCCTGCGATTGCTTCGTTTCACTCGCAATGACATACTAATGAGATACTTATGTATTTTTCCACAAATACCCTTACTTACTGCATCCGATCGATCGTCCGATACTGCACCGCCTCCCCCACATGATTGGTTTTCAGGCTTTCATCGCCCGACAAATCAGCAATAGTCCTAGCAACCTTCAAAATTCGATCGCTAGCCCGCGCCGAAAGCCCCAACTTCCGAATCGCCATCTCCAATAAATTCCGAGAAGCATCATCCAACTGACACCATTGGTTAATATGACTGCTTTGCATCTGAGCATTGCACCGCAAGCCAGCTTCCGACTGAAAACGGAGAGTTGCGAGCTCTCGCGCCCGCTGCACCCTCACCCGCACCGGTTCCGACTCCTCCCCCGTCGGCTGTCGCGTAATCTCCTCCGGTTTCAAACGATTAACCGCCACTTGCAAATCAATCCGATCCATCAAAGGCCCCGAAAGTTTTGCCCAATATTGCTCCCTCTTTTGCGGCGAACAAGTACATTGTTGGATCGTATCGCCGTAGTAACCGCAAGCACACGGATTTGTACTCGCAACTAAAGTGAATTGAGCCGGAAACATCACCGATTGTCGGGTGCGAGAAATCGTCACATAACCATCTTCCAACGGTTGCCGCAAAAACTCCAAAACATCTCGTTTAAACTCGGTTAATTCATCCAAGAAAAGTATGCCGCGATGTGCTAAGGAAATTTCACCAGGACGCGGAAAACTGCCGCCGCCCACTAAAGAAGGCCCCGATGCAGAATGGTGAGGACTGCGAAAAGGCCGATCGCTCACCAGCATACCCTTATCCTTCAACAACCCAGCCACCGAATGAATTTGAGTCACATCCAAAGCCTCATCAAAAGTCAGAGGCGGCAAAATACCCGGCAAACGTCTCGCCAGCATCGTCTTACCACTCCCTGGCGGCCCCACAAAAATTAAATTGTGCCCCCCCGCCGCCGCAATTTCCAAAGCCCGCCGCGCGTGAATTTGCCCCTTTACATCTTTTAAATCTAGACCCGGAAGCCGCCTTTTTGCTAACTCTTCTCTACCGTTTACTTCTACGGGCGAATAAGCTTGAGGATTGTTCAAAAAATCAGTAACTGCAAAAATATTCTCAAAACCATAAACAGATATTCCGTTTACTAAAGCCGCTTCTTGTGCGTTACCAGCGGGTACAATCAATCCTGAAATACCCATTTTGGCAGCAGCAGCGGCGATCGGCAAAACCCCAGCCACAGCCCGCAATGTCCCATCTAAAGAGAGTTCCCCCAAAAATAAATGATCTCCCAACAGCTCGCCGCTGACTTGTTCCGAGGCTGCTAAAATGCCAATGGCGATCGGCAAATCAAAACTCGGGCCTTCCTTCCGCAAATCCGCCGGAGTCAAATTAATCACAATACTCCGCATCGGAAAAGAGTATCCCGAATTTTTCAGCGTCGCCCTAACCCTTTCCTTAGCTTCTTGTACCGCCGAATCGGGCAATCCCACAACCACAATTTTCGGCAATCCTCCCGATACATCAGCCTCAACACCAACCTTTACCGCGTCAACTCCAACTATCGATGCACTCCAAACCCTAGCAAGCATTATTTTTTATCCTTGTTCGGCTATTTTGTCCCCACTCTCTATTATGATTAACAATGACTAATGAATATCGGAAGAAGCAAGAAAAACTTTTCTTTGCCTCTTCCTTTTCTCCTCTTCCCTCTATCCTCCTGCCTCTTCCCCCTTCTGCCTTCCGCCTTCCGTCTTCCCTGAAAATTTATCCGTTACATCCGTTACAACATCCGCTGCCGAACTTTCCTTAACACCCATGACAACTCAAGAAACGCTTTTCAGCAAAATCATCCGCAAAGAGATTCCCGCAGACATCGTTTATGAGGACGACTTGGCCCTCGCGTTCAGAGATATCCATCCGCAAGCGCCCGTCCACATCCTCGTCATTCCCAAAAAACCTATTCCCAAATTAGCCGATGCCGAGTCGGGAGACCACGCCTTGATGGGACACCTGCTGCTGACTGTCAAGCGGGTGGCAGAACAACTCGGACTCACCAATGGCTATCGCGTCGTGATTAATACTGGCAACGACGGCGGTCAAACTGTAGACCATTTACACCTTCACCTTCTCGGTGGTCGGCAGATGAACTGGCCCCCGGGCTAAAGGCTGATTTTTCACGCAGAACTTACCAAAAACTTGGGTAAAAGCCCCGTCCTTTTAGGACGGCTTTAATTATTTGCAAACCTTATACGTTATTCCTCAATATTTGTTTTTCAAATCTCACGGTATTCTGTTAAAAGTAGAGTATATAGCGTTTCTCAGAAAGATGAGGTATGCTGAGTTATGCTACAACCCTTACACTAGCAAGCTTTTCATGTCAAAATTCGTATCTCACGAATGTGAGAAAGGCTATAATATATGGTATACCACAGTTATAATAACCGCCGAAACACATAAGACACCAAGCTTAAACGACAGGTCGGAAAACAATAATGGTAAATGGGTGGCGAAAACCATAAAAACAGCTAGGGCTCCTAACGTAAGCCAAAACCAGAAAAGTAAACTTTTAAAAGTTGAACTGTACCGTAGGGCATACGGAAACAAGAGAATTAATTCTCAAACGCTTGGGGAGATAACACCCTCTGGGACTAACTAAGTTAAGCTCGATACTTGGTTCAATCGAACGGGTATTTGGTTTAAATATTGCCGTAAGGATAGCTAGTTGTAAGGTATGTCGCTAGAACCAAGAATCCTCACGCCTTCAGGCTGAGGAGTGTCAAGAACTCATCCTCAGAAACCCGGTTGATGGCTATTGCAAAGCGCCTCATCAACCGGGTTTTTAGTTAATAAATCCCGCTGATTGGAGATGGTGGAGAATGTAGCCCGATCGCACAATCACCCAATTTCCAGTATTCTCCCAATAAAAACTTATGTGTGCCCAATCCACCGATGATATGTGAATAAATATTAAAAATAATCTGTTCAAGACCTAATTGAGAGATATTTAAATAGAAAGGCGATCGACCTGAACAACAATAATTTAATCCAACTGCTGAACTAACTTACATACAATCAATTCAGCACTTCTGCTCGCTATAATTAACCAGTTTTCTCCTGTAATATTACGTTGTAAAAAACTACAAATATTTACCAAGAATTAGGCTTTTGTAAACGTTTGTAAAATATTTTAATTGTTAGTGCTAAACCCTTGGCAAACTTGAGTGAATGGTGTTACTAATAGAAGCGTGGGGCATCCCACAATGAACGTTGAAAATTTAATTAAGCAATCATAAAAACATGACAACAACCGTACAGCGCCGCGAAAGTGCCAACGTTTGGGAACGTTACTGCGAGTGGGTAACTAGCACGGACAACCGCATTTATGTGGGTTGGTTCGGCACTCTGATGATTCCTACTCTGCTAACCGCCACCATCAGCTATATTATTGCCTTTGTTGCTGCTCCTCCTGTGGATATCGACGGCATCCGCGAACCAGTTGCTGGTTCCTTGATGTACGGCAACAACATCATTACTGGTGCTGTTGTTCCTTCTTCAAATGCGATCGGGCTTCACTTCTATCCAATCTGGGAAGCAGCCTCTTTAGACGAATGGTTGTACAACGGCGGCCCTTACCAGCTCGTCATTTTCCACTTCCTCATCGGCATTTTTTGCTACATGGGCCGTCAGTGGGAACTGAGCTATCGCTTAGGAATGCGTCCTTGGATCTGCGTGGCTTACTCCGCACCTGTGGCATCTGCTACCGCAGTATTCTTGATTTACCCGATCGGGCAAGGCAGCTTTTCTGACGGTATGCCCCTGGGTATCTCCGGCACATTCAACTTCATGATCGTGTTCCAAGCCGAGCACAACATCCTGATGCACCCCTTCCATATGTTGGGAGTAGTCGGTGTATTCGGCGGTGCACTGTTCTCAGCTATGCACGGTTCTCTCGTTACCTCTTCTTTGGTTCGCGAAACAACCGAAACTGAATCTATGAACTACGGTTATAAGTTCGGTCAAGAAGAGGAAACCTATAACATCGTTGCAGCCCACGGCTACTTCGGTCGTTTAATTTTCCAATATGCCAGCTTTAACAACAGCCGTTCCTTGCACTTCTTGTTAGGTGCGTGGCCAGTTGTCGGCATCTGGTTTACCGCTTTAGGTATTTCCACGATGGCATTTAACCTCAACGGTTTCAACTTCAACCAATCAATTATCGACTCCCAAGGTCGCGTCATCAACACCTGGGCGGATGTCATCAACCGCGCCAACTTGGGTATGGAAGTAATGCACGAGCGCAACGCTCACAACTTCCCCCTCGACTTGGCCGCCGGTGAAGTCACCCCAGTAGCAATGGTTGCTCCTGCCATCAACGGCTAAATTTAGCTTTTGATTAACAAAAAGCGCTCTCTCCAAAGGAGGGCGTTTTTTGTTTTGGTAAGTAGAATTTAAGAGATTTCCTTCCCTTAAATCCGTTAAATCCGTGACATCCGTGACATCCCGCACATTGCTCGTTGCCGAACTTCCCGATCGATCTGATATATTGATTAGGCATTATTATTTTTAGCAATTATCAAAGTGATGATATTTAACAGGCTTAAATTTGAAAAAATCGCAGCTCAGAAGTCTCAAATATTAGGAGGAGCGATCGCACTTTTCAGCGGCATTTCGATGGCATTGACAACAGCGCCATTCAATGCTTGGCCGTTAGCCTGGGTAGCATTAGCTCCCCTATGGGTTTTGGTTGCCAGTTATCAACGGCCGATAATCACAGAAAAAAAACAAAAGTTTCTTTTTATTTCTTCCTTCGGCTACGACAAGTCTTCCTCCCATCCGTTAAATCCGTTACATAATCCGTTGCCGAACTTCTTCCTTCTTCCTTTACTCTGGGGAATTGGCTATCACGGATTAGCCTTATCTTGGATTATGGGAATTCACCCGATGACTTGGTTGGGAGTGCCTTGGTGGCCGAGTTTGGCGATCGCACTTTTTTGCTGGGCATTCATCACCATCTGGGGAGCCGCATTAGTCACCGCTTGGGCGTGTCTATTTGTAATTCTCAACTCCCTCACTTTACCAATAAAAAATCCTATTCTTACTCTTAACTCCCCCCCTTTACAAGGGAAAAATCTAACTCTTAACTCCCCCCCTTTACAAGGGGGGGCTGGGGGGGGTAAAGCTAAATTTTCAGCGTTAACCCGCGTTTTAATTGGCACAGCTTTGTGGTGCGCCTTAGAAAGTATTTGGAGTACAGGTTCGCTGTGGTGGACATCACTATCTTACACCCAAAGCCCGCACAATTTAGCAATATTGCACCTCGGTCAACTCTCCGGGCCCAGCGCAGTCACAGCCGCCATTGTAGCAGTAAATGGCTTAATTGCCGAAGCTTTTCTCGAAGGAAGAAGGAAGAAGGAAGAAGGAAGTTCGGCAACGGATTATGTAACGGATTTAACGGATGGGAGGAAGAATGAGGGGGGAAGTTCGGCAACGGATTGTGTAACGGATTTAACGGATTTATGGAAGCAGGAGGGAGGAATCAGGAAGAAGAAAAAAAGAAGAGGGAATAATTGGGTTGCTTATATTTTGCCTGCGGGTTTGTTTTTAGTTTTGCATATTGCAGGCTGGAGTTTGTACAATCGCCCCTTAATTGAAGAGGCGGGAACAGCATTAAAAATTGGGATTATTCAAGGGAATATTCCTAACGAGATTAAGTTTGACTCAGCGGGTTGGCGGCGCGCTTTGGAAGGTTACACGGCTGGATATAAAGAGTTAGCAGACAGAGGAGTCGATGCTGTGTTACTTCCAGAGACAGCTTTGCCTTTTATCTGGACAAACGAGTATCAGCGTTCTACTCTTTCCTTTTACCAAGCTATTCTCGAACGCGGTGTTGTGGCTTGGGTTGGAGGATTCGGACAGCAAGAGAATAGTCTCACTAATAGCTTATTGGCGATCGACAAAACTGGAAAAATTGTCGGCCGCTACGATAAACTAAAGCTAGTACCTTTAGGCGAATACATCCCTTTTTACGAAATCTTAGGCGGGATTATAAATCGGCTGTCACCCTTAGATGCTCGTTTAGTACCAGGCAACTCAAAACAATTGTTTGATACGCCATTTGGCCGTGCGATTGTCGGCATTTGTTACGATTCCGCCTTTGCTGAAAATTTCCGATATCAGGCAGCACAGGGAGGCGAATTTATGCTCACAGCTTCCAACAATGCCCATTACAAACCGCCGATGCTGGCTCAACATCATGCTCTCGATGTGATGCGGGCAATTGAAACTGATCGCTGGGCAGCTATCGCAACTAATACAGGTTATTCAGCTTTTGTAAATCCTCACGGCGAGACAATTTGGCAGTCTGGAATTAATACCTATGAAGTCCGAGATGCTACTATTTATCGGCGGAAAACTCGGACTTTATACGTGCGGTGGGGAGATTGGCTAACGCCTTTATTGTTGGTTTTAGCGGGGTTAATGCGGTTGATTGCTAGAAATTAATGTTAGAGAATTTTTCACAAACTTTGCTACCATAGATAAGATTGTACTCCTTCACTCTCCTATCTTTAAAATATCCGCGTTTATCTGTGTTTATCTGCCTTTAATCTGCGGTTGCTCTATCAATCAAAAATTTATCCAATCTTGTTTACTAAAATTACTTGCTTTGTTGAGTAAATCATGTAGCCACAGGTGCGTCGCTCTGAGATTATCGATTTTTTTTATAAATTTTCAATGGCGACGCACCCTACAGTTAGTAATGACTAATGACTAATGACTAATCATTCTACTTATCTTTCACCTGTTCGTGAACGCTAGGAGATAAAGTAATTAAATCGTCGATATTCCGCTGCATGGCATCACAAATATTGTCCAAAGGCAAATCATTGGTATCATGCCCGAAGGGATTTTCTATTTCAATGCCGATTTCTTCGATGCCGAACAAAGTAAAACTAATTAAAGCCACAACTGGGCCGGTTCCCCAAGTCAAATCCCTCACCATTTGAAAGGGTAGCGCCAAACAGTAAAGCAACAATAGCTGTTTCAGGTGAATCGCGTAAGCCAAAGGGATAGGCGTCTTCAAAATCCGCTCGCAGCCGCCTAATACATCAATCATAGAGTTGAGCAACTCCTTCATAGCAGTTAACTGATAGACATCGAGGCAATTGCGCTCGTACTGCTCGTGCAAGTAATCCTCGATCCAAAAAGCAATCTCTAGTGGCGGATTGTTCATCGACTTGAGCTTTTGGTACTGCGATGGGGACATCAACGGCTCCAATTCAGAATTTACTGATTCTTGCCGCAAGTGCAGTTTCATTGCTACTGCAAAGGCAGGTAACAGGCGCAGGGCTGACTTTTTGAAGGCGATATCCTGCGGGTCTTTTTCCTCAATTGCTACCCAGATTTGGCGCGCCAAATTGCGGACGTTGTTGACTAAAGTTCCCCATAATTTCCGACCTTCCCAAAATCGCTCGTAAGCTGTATTTGTCCGAAAAACTAACAGTAAACCCAGAACAATACTCGGTACAATACTAGACAAAATGGGCAAGGAAACCGGCAATTTGAAAAAATCAAGCAGGGAAATAAAAATTCCAAAGCCGCCGCACAGCAAAACCCGGGGCCAAATTGAGGGAATGACAGACCCCCGAACCTGTAATGCAATTTTAAACCAAGGCGGTCGATCGACATTCATGCAATTCTCCTGATAAAATTAAATTAGCCCTCTGCGCCCAAAGTCGATTTTCAATTTGCGATGGACAAGGGCAGATGCAATCTGGGGGTTGGAACTTTGGTCTAAAATTGGGGGCTTTTCACGACTTCTATCGGGCGCTGGTATCCCTATTTGCGTGCGGTGAGAGCTTCCGAAAAAAGCTTTCCTACAAACAACCTTTGGATTTTACCCAAAAAACTCATCTTTACGTACGATCGATCTAAAATCTAAAATCTAAAATTGATTGATTGACTGATGCACTTAATTCGGTAAGATTAATCATGTATCTTTAGACCTCAGCTTCCGTGCAAGAGCTACCCACATCTTTGCCCCCGAATTCTCCCCGATTGCCCAACCAACGGTGGCAAATTTATTCGCCTCAACCACAGCAAGCCGAACAGTTTGCCGCTGAAATCGGTTTGTCGTGCTTGTTGGCACAGGTACTGATTAACCGGGGCATCGATTCTGTTGAAGAAGTGCAAGGGTTTATTGAACCGGAATCTCTGGTTTTACCCGCGCCAATGGATGAGTTTCCTGATTTGGCTGCGAGTGTCAAATTGTTGCGGGAGGCGATTTCGGCAGGGCAGAAAATTGCGATTTGCGGCGATTACGATGCTGACGGGATGACGAGCACGGCTTTGTTGCTGCGAGCTCTCAGGGCTTTGGGCGCGAAGGTGGATTATGCTATTCCGAGCCGGATGCGGGAAGGTTACGGGATTAACGATCGCATTGTAGAAGAATTTCACGCCGAAGGTGTCGCTCTCATTCTGACTGTTGACAACGGGATTGCAGCCTATGGCCCAGTTGCCAGAGCACGAGAACTCGGTGTAAAAGTTATTATTACAGACCACCACGATTTGCCGCCAAAACTGCCGCCGGCTGATGCTATTCTCAACCCAAAATTAATTGCGGAATCTTCGCCTTATCGTGGTTTGGCTGGGGTAGGCGTTGCCTATGTTTTGGCGATTTGTTTGGCTCAAGATATGAAGAAAGTTGGCGGGTTGGTGAATCCGCTGCTGGAATTATTTACGTTAGGAACTATTGCGGATTTAGCTCCTTTGACTGGGGTTAATCGCCGCTGGGTAAAGCGGGGTTTGCGACTTTTGCCTCACTCGCAATTAGCTGGGGTTCAGGCTTTGATTCAGGTGGCGGGAGTGCAGCCAGCAAGTGCGGAAAATTTACCTCTTTTTAATTCAAAAAGTCAAGCTAATAATACGTTAAAGCCTGAAGATATTGGTTTTCGGTTGGGGCCGCGGATTAATGCTGTGGGGCGGCTGGCTGACCCTCAAATTGTGATAGAGTTGCTGACGACGGACGATCGCGAATTGGCACTCAAAAACGCCATGCAGTGCGAACAAATCAATCAACGCCGACAGGAGTTGTGCCAGGAAATTGAGCTCGAAGCGATCGCTTGGTGTGAGAAAAGTGCGATAGACTTACAGCAAGAACGGGTGTTAGTTGTGGTGCAGCCTGGTTGGCACCACGGGGTGATCGGGATTGTGGCTTCTCGGTTGCTGGAACGCTACGGCGTACCCGTTTTTATCGGTACTTTTGAGGATGAGGGTGACGAGGCGGGTAAAATCATCCGGGGTTCGGCGAGGGGAATTCCTGAGTTTAATGTATTTGACGGGCTGAATTTTTGTCCTGATTTATTAACTAAATTTGGCGGACACAAAGCGGCTGGTGGTTTTTCGATGCCAGCTAAGAATTTGGAAGAATTCCGCAATCAATTGTCAATTTTTGCGAATCAATGTTTGCAGCCGGAACATCTCAAACCCCTGGTTTCTGTAGATGTGCGAGCGAATTTGGCTGAGATTAATCTCGATCTTTACCGACAAATTGATGCTTTGGAACCTTGCGGGATTGAAAATAAGTCTCCTGTATTTTGGACGGCTGATGTTTGTATAACTGAACAAAAAATTGTGGGCAAAGGAGGTCATGTTAAGTTAACTGCAACTCAAGATGGAGAAGTATCGGCTAGCGTGAAGGGGATTGCTTGGCGTTGGGGGGAATATTTTCCTTTGCCTCGGCGGGTTGATATTGCTTACCGATTGCGGGAAAATAGTTTTAATGGCAAGACATCGGTTGAGTTAGAATTATTGGGGGTTCGGCTGCCGGCAAGTGCTGCTAGTTCGAGGCCGCCGATGTTTGGAAAAGTGGAGTTTGATTATTGCGATCGAGCTTATTCTTGTAGTCTATCTCCCGTAGGGTCGATCGAGGAATTGAGAATTCGCAACTCTCAAGGACAAGTTCTGGTTGTTGCGCCCGGACAAAACATCGGTTTGCTAGGCAACTCTCGCAAGGATGCTAGAGAAGTTGATGTATCTCTACCTTTTTTTGAGAATTTGATTCAAACTGCTAAACACGCCCTCGGTATTTGAGCGGAAATTTGACGATCGAGCTTTGGGAATTTTGCATAATTTAAAACTCAAAACTCCAAATTCTCGATCGCCCGCAACGTGCTATAATTACAAGTCGCCGCCTTTAGCGGCCAATAGAAAAATCACGATCGGGCCCGAAAGCACGACTGCTGCAAGTAAAGCTACCTGAATAATGAGTTGGTAGTTTACACCGTTCAGGCCGCTAAAAAGATCGGTTATAAAGTCCATGTGTCCTCCTACTGTATTGATTAAGTCTAGATTGTTGATTAGAAAATCCGCTTCTGATTTTACCGGGCGATCGGCCCTATTTTTTAAGGAAGTTTACAAAATTCAACAAAATGTAAAGAACGATCGACCACCTAGTCGCAGGGAACCGGGGACTTGATGCCTCTTTCGGGAGAGCGATCCGAATCTAAAATCTAAAATCTAAAATCGAACGAACTATGGCTACTTGGCGTTGCGTAAAGCAGTGCGGTGCTTGTTGTTACCTAGAACCAACAGAGCGCCCTGACTTAGACGAGTATTTATCTACAGACGAATTAGCGCTCTACCTGAGCTTAGTCGGAGATGACGGTTGGTGTATCAATTTTGACAAAAAGAAGCGAGAATGCGGAATTTATGCCGATCGACCGCGCTTTTGTCGGGTAGACGAGGAGGTATTTCAGGAAATGTATGGCGTTGAGCCTGCTGAGTTGAACGATTTTGCGATCGACTGCTGCATAGAGCACATTGAAGACCTGTATGGCGATCGATCTTTGGAAATGATCCGCTTCAACTCTGAAGTCGGAAGTATTGGCTTACCAGGCAATTAACACTCTCCCTGTTTCTGATTCCAGAGAGTGTCAGAATAAACAAATCAAGGAAATATCGCGCAGTTGAGTTGAGCTATGAGTAATCGAGAGGGTTTTACAGGCGGATTTATTGCGGGAGCTGCTGTTGGTGGCTTGGTGGGTGCGGTTTTGGGCGCAGTGCTGTCGCGGCGCGCTAGCGAAGCTTTGCTGAGTGAGCCTTCAGAAGCCAAGGTAAGAAAGATGCGCCAGCAGAAAGCCAGCCAACTCGAAGACGAAGGTATGGAAGTAGCAAGGCTGAGTTTAGAAGATAAAATTGCCCAGCTAAATCAGGCAATAGATGACGTGCGGTTGCAACTGGGCGACGTAAACGGGAACGCGCAGGCACATAATAGCGAAAGTTCGATCGTCCAAGACTCCTAAATCAGTTCAAGATTTTAGATTAAGCCCAGGCGCATCTAGATTTTACGGTTATTGAGCCCTTTGCCGAAGCACAGTCAAGTTTGATTAAATTCTGATGAGGTGGGGCGGAGATCCCTCCCGTAAACAGCCGGATGCTCTCACTCTCCCGCTCTTGTCCTCCGATCCACCTATGCTAAACTCAAAGTAAAAGCATCTGTAAACTTTACTCAAACTTCAACCAGAAAATGTCAGGAACTCAGGTCTAAAGACACTGAGCTTGCAAGAGTAATCGAGTAAGCTATTCTGACCAGCCTAAGACTTCCCTTGGTCTACGTTATTCGGGTCACGACACCGGAGAATGCGACGCTAGTTCTCCGCTCTGTCGCTTGTGATTAAACAGTTCTAAAGTCACTGGAACAGTGTTGCAAGCCTAACAAGCCCCTATAACATTGGCGAAGCGAACATTACCCCGCAAGGGAGGCCCAACAAAGGCAACCATTATGCGTACAGGATTGTGAAGCTTGAAATGGTAATTGTCCC
>JAJAYT010000224.1 GCA_026786085.1 Microcoleus sp. CAN_BIN18
GAAACGGTAATTGTCCCGTTGAAAGTGCAACACAAAAGTACACCGAATTGACCAGTCCCAAGGCGGTAGTAAATTCAAGAATGCAAAGCCGTCCTAAAAGGACGGGGTTTCAAACCCATAATTTCGATGAACATCATTCAAAAAATTGCCGACTGGCTCGAAAATCGCGCTGTCATCCCCGCCTACGCGGGTTGGCTGCTATCGGGGATGACGGTGTTCTTTTTTGGTTCTGCTACTAATACAATGGCTGGGTGGCTGTATGCGCTCAGCGGTGGCAGTTTGGCGCTGTTGGTAGTAGCGGCGATTTTGCCGGCAAAATCGCTTCGTTCCTTGGAAGTCCGCCGCCGATCGATCGAACCGGTGAGTGCGGGCGATCGAATTACGATCGAACTAGAAATCGAAAATCGCGATCGCGAACCTAAGACTTTGTTGCAAGTCGTAGATATCTTGCCGTTTGTATTGGGAGCACCGGTTGTCAGCCCGATCGAGGTCATAGAGCCTGAGAGTACATACAATCATACATACTACCTAGAAGTCCGGCAGCGTGGCATCTATCGCTGGCAAGAGGTGCACTTGAGAACAGCAGCGCCTTTAGGGTTGTTTTGGTGCCGCCGCAGTCGCCCGGTAAAAGCGGTGGCGGTTGTTTACCCGCAGGTTTTGCCGTTGAGCACTTGCCCTTTGATCGATCGCATCGGTCAAGAAGACAGTCCGCAATTGTACGATCGTAGTCGATCGCAAACTGCTACCGAAGGCCTCACCCGCAACCTCAGACCTTACCGCCACGGAGACCCCACCCGCCTGATTCACTGGCGCACCAGCGCCCGCTACGGAGAACTGCGGGTGAGAGAGTTAGAAATTGCAGCCGGTGGTCAAGAAATTATTATTGCTCTCGACAGCGCTGCATTGTGGGGGCCAGAAGAATTTGAACGAGCGGTGACTGTAGCTGCATCCCTGTACTTCTATGCTAGCAAGCGCCTGCTAAACGTCAAACTGTGGACGGCTGGAACCGGACTCGTATCGGGGAACCGGGTAGTTTTGGAAACGTTGGCGGCGGTTAATGCTGGCGAAGAGGCGATCGATAGTCGATCGAAACTGTCGATAATTTGGCTGACTCAAAACTCTGCAAGTTTAAACACTCTTACCCAAGGTAGTCGTTGGGTACTCTGGCCGAGCGCTACTGCTAAAACAGACGAAAAAATATTAGTAAAACACGATTTACCGGGCTTGCCAATTCGCTCCGACCGACCTTTAGAACTTCAGTTACAAGATACTCTAGAAAGAGCCATTAGTTATTAAGTGGCGCATTTAAATGTGCAAAAGCTTAACTCGCGAGCGGGGACGCTCGCACTGCTGCACTCCGAAAAATATGATTCTGATGCCAACTAGAGTGTAAGCTTTTCCCAATTTAAATAACACATTTGGGGCGGACAATCTTAGCCAGCCCCACAAGATTTTAACTGTAAAGAGATATAGCAACCGCTTTCGTCGGTTAGGACATAGACTGGAAGTGGTTCAATGTGCTAATTCAATGACCCTAGTTCCCTGCGGGTAGCAACGGATATTTATCAGCCGGCTGCAAATTGACCCAGAAATAATTTATTAATCTAAAATCTCAAGAAATATGATAAACTATAGGAGTGTAACCCCTAAACTTGAGCGTCTTACAGGGTCAGGCAATTGCTTGGCAAGTTAAGAGCAGCTTAGATTACTCTGACTCCGGTCACGGACATCACATCTCATTCACCAAACAGGAGAAAAAATGAGTTTCTGGGAGCAATTAAAGCAGAACGTATCACAAATCAACAATTCTCTGCAAACCAATATTTCCAAGTTTAAAAATAATGAGTTTGCTGAGGCCTCAATGGCAATATGTGCATTGATTGCTGCTGCTGATGGCACTATCAATTCCGCTGAAAGACAAAAAACGGCGGCTCTAATAGTTTCAAATGAAACACTCAAAATTTTTCCAGCGTTGGAATTGAAGCAAAAATTTGATTTCTATTGTGAGAAGCTATCACAAGACTTCGATTTTGGTAAAGTTGAGGCTATCCAAGCCATAGCAAAACTCAATAAAAAACTAGACCAAGGTCGTGCAGTCATCCAAATCGGCATTATTATCGGTGGTGCAGATGGTAATTTTGACAGCGATGAAAAGAAGGTTGTCAAAGAAGCTTGCCATGCTGTAGGCATTAATCCTGGGGAATTCGACCTCTAAATTCAGCTATTTCCTGGTTCATGCCAATCAATTCTTCAAGGCTTTATATTTGCGAATAGCATTGTTCATTGAGTTTATTTGCTCTGCATGAAATGACGGAGGCATTAAGCTATGAACAGTATGAACGAGTCCATTGTGCATGACATCGGTCGGAAGTGCAGAATGATCCAGTCCTAGTGTATGTCCTATTTCATGGGCAATGGTATTTGCAATTAAGTTAGATAGTTGATTGACATTAAGGCTGGCATTGTCAGAAGCATAGAATACTTGGTCAATGCGAATAATCGCCCGATATGTCACCATTCCTGACTTGAAACTAGCCACGCCTAGATAGTCAACGGGCTGATTATCCGCGAATATATAAACATGGGTAAAGTCTTCGCCCTTGGATGACCTTCTGACGGA
>JAJAYT010000225.1 GCA_026786085.1 Microcoleus sp. CAN_BIN18
AATAAAACTCTTGTGGGACGTTGCTCTGAGCAGCGTCCCGAATTTCCAATTTAAATGCGCAACAGCTTATACTGTAAAAAGTTGCTTACAAAGCTCCCGAAAATATGCACCCCCACCTCCAGCGTCAACTCGAACAGCTCGGTTTAGCCGGCGAGACTCCCCCTCCTACTGCTGAGGAGTGGCAGCTATTTTTAGAGCAGGTAAGTTCTAGCTATGACGATGGAGCCCTGAGTCAGCAAAGACTTCAGCAGCAGGATTTAACCCACTCGCGCCAGTCCCCTGACGACTATCCCATAGCTTCAGAAGTCGATCGCAGGCGAGATCCAGTCAACAGTTTGGGGGCGGGATTCTGTATTCTTGACGCGAAGGGGTTTGTCATCTCGGTGAATCCAGAAGCTGAGCGCTTGCTGGGATGGCGAGAGTCGGAACTTGCAGGCGTTTTCGTTTTGCTGCTAGAGTGCATCGGGAAGCAACACAAAGGCAAGAAATCACAACTTTTGATCGACGATCGAGCAAGCAAGAATGCAAATGCGCCGATCGCACTTACACTAGGTTTACAAGCACTAGGTTTACAAGAGGCGATCGCCTCCGGTCAACCTTGCACCAATTGGGACGACCAGTTTCTGTGTCGCGATGGCAAGATTTTACCAGTTTCCTATTTTTTCAATCCCGCAATTGACGGTAGCGAAATATCAGTCTTGCTGTTTTTTGAGATTAGAGAACATCCGCGATCGACTTCGATGCTGCCAGCAGTTATAGAATCTACAGATGCTGGAATTCTCGCGATTGACAACAACGGCAATGTATGTAAATATAATCAGAAATTTGTTGAGATGTGGGGTTTGTCCGAAGCCGGAAATTTGAGAAGATCGATCGCCAGCCAAGTCACAAAACCGATCGCCACAGGATTCCCCTTCGACCTGCATCAATTAAAAGACTCCCAAAAATTTATTGAAAGCGCGATCGAAGTATCGGCCGATCCAGAAATTCAAATCAGCGACTTCTTATTAGAATTTAAAGACGGAAAAATTATTGAATTAAATTCGTCAGCCTCAAAAGTCGGAGCAGACACAGTAGGCAGAATTTGGAGCTTTCGAGATGTTACCGATCGCCAAAAAGTAGCACAATCTTGGCAATATCAACTAGAATTCGCACAGTTGATTGTCAGTTTGTCAACCGACTTAATCCGCCAGCCCGGATCGGAAATAGATCAAAGCATCGATCGCATCCTAGAAGCAATCGCCACCTTCATCGGCTTTGACAGCAGTTACATTTACCTGTTATCTCCAGACAAAACCCGCGCCAACAAAACCTACGATTGGTGCGCCGACGGCATTGAGGCTATCAAAAAAAACAGCAGCGACAGACAAATAGACATCGCACAAATCCCTTGGATCGCCCAAAAGCTCGATCGAGCCGAATGCCTCCACCTCCCAGAAATCGAGAAACTATCGCCCTCGGAAAAAGCCGAAATTGCCTATTTGAGAGGTCAAAATCCAGCAGAATTCCGGACAGACTCCCCATCCCAAACAACAATCACCTCAACAGATCCGATCGCGAATTCTGCAAACACAAAATTAAACAAACCTCAAAAAAATCGGCAATCGGCGATCGTTATTCCCCTAATTTGCAGTAAAAACCTAGTCGGATTTGTCGGATTCGACAGTTGCATATCGTCAGCCAGTCGTGAACCGCAGCTATCCCGTAGGGAATTGGACGAAATATCCACTCCTCTAAAAATGGTAGGAGAAACGATCGCCAATGCCCTAGAACGCCAAGAAGCAGAATTCGCCTTGCTGCAAGAGAAATCGAGCTACCGCAGCATCTTTGACAACGCAGTCGAAGGCATATTCCAGACAACGCCAGAGGGGCGCTACCTCAGAGCAAACCCCGCACTAGCCCAGATTTACGGCTACGAAACAGTAGACAAAATGCTCGCCGAACTCGCAAACCTCAACCACCAACTTTACGTTGATCCCGATCGGCGCGCCGAATTTGCAGCGCAATTGGCCGCACACCGCCAAATATTAAAATTTGAATCCCAAATATACCGCCGAGACGGTAGCAAAATCTGGATTTCGGAAAACGCCCTCCGCATCTGCGACGAAAATGGCAACGTTTTATACTACGAAGGCACTGTCACCGACATCACCGATCGCAAACAGGCAGAATCCGCAATGCAATCGGCCCTAGAAGCCGCAGAATCAGCCAACCGGGCAAAAAGCACATTTCTCGCCAACATGAGCCACGAATTGCGTACACCCCTCAATGCGATCATCGGCTACAGCGAAATGCTCAAAGAAGAAGCCGAAGAATTGGGCAGTTGCGAATCCGTCCCCGACCTCGAAAAAATCCGCACCGCAGGCAAAGACCTGCTATCAATGATCGACGACATCCTCGATATCTCTAAAATTGAAGCAGGTCGAATGGATCTCTACTTAGAAACCTTCGACATCCATGCCTTAATTGAAAGTGCTGTCGCCACAGCCAGCCCGCTGGTAGAAAAAAATGGCAATACATTAGAAGTCTACTGTCCAGACAATCTCGAAACCATGCACGCTGACATGACGAAAGTCCGGCAAGTGTTGCTTAACTTGCTCAGCAATGCTGCCAAGTTCACCAAAAACGGCAAAATTACGATCGGAGTCGAAAGAATTAAAAATGAACAATTAAGAATGAAAAATCAAGAGGAATCTGCCGAAATTTTAATTTCCAACTCCGAATTTTTAAGTTTCCGCGTCGCCGACACCGGCATCGGCATGACACAAGAGCAATTGCAGCTAGTTTTCCAACCTTTCACCCAAGCTGATGCCTCGACTACCCGCAAGTACGGCGGCACCGGTTTGGGATTAGCAATCAGCCAGCGCTTCTGTCAGATGATGGGCGGCAGTATTGAAGCCAGTAGCACCTTGACCTTGGGCACCACTTTCACCGTACAGTTGCCCCGCGCCATCAAACAGCCGGAAATCCCCAACCAAGTCCGCGACAGCACTAGCACTGCGAGTTCCGGTGTCGGCACGGTGCTGGTAGTTGACGACGACCCGGTCTCGCGGGATTTGATCCAGCGCGCCCTCGCTCGCCAAGGACTACGCATCGAAGTCGCCGGCGGGGGCGAGCAAGCCCTCAGACTCGCTAAGCAACTGCGGCCAGACGCAATTACCCTGGATGTGATTATGCCCGGAATGGACGGCTGGGCGGTGCTTTCGGCTCTGAAGGCAGATCCTGACCTTGCCGAAATTCCGGTAATCCTGCTATCCTTTGTTGGCAACAAAAGCCTCGGCTTTGCGCTCGGCGCTGCGGACTACCTCACCAAACCAGTGGACGGCAAACGGCTGGCTGCTTTGTTGAACAAGTACCGACGCGACCAAGACGGCGTTGCTGCCAATAGTTTGCCCTGTCAGATATTAGTTGTGGAAGATGACGATGCCACCCGCAAAATACTGCGGCGCATACTAGAAAAAAAAGGCTGGGCTGTGGCGGAAGCTGACAGCGGACTGACTGCTCTCGAACAGCTAGCAGTTGCTCGCCCGCACCTGATTTTGCTGGATTTGATGCTGCCAGAAATGGATGGTTTTGAGTTGATCGCGGAACTTCGCAAGTCGCATTCTGAAGATCCTATACCGATCGTAGTAATTACCGCTAAAGAATTGACAACCGCCGAAAGCCAGCAGCTCAACGGCTATGTCGATCGCGTGCTACAAAAGGGAGTCTACAGTTGCGATACTTTGCTACGCGATGTTCGCTCTATAGTGAATGACAGACTCGATCGCAGGTATGACTCGAAAGGCAAGGAGAACACCAATGGCTAAAATCCTGTTGGTCGAAGATAATGAAATGAATAGGGATATGCTTTCCAGGCGTCTGGCCCGCAAGGGACACGAGGTCTTTATTGCAGTTGACGGTGCTGAGGGAGTATCGATGGCGATCGACAAAGTACCGGATTTGATTCTAATGGATATGAGTCTGCCCGTGCTCGATGGGTGGCAAGCCACACAGCAAATTAAGGCCGCTCCTGAAACTAAAACGATTCCGGTGATTGCGCTGACAGCTCACGCAATGGCGGGCGATCGTGAAAAGTGTCTGGCGGCAGGCTGTGACGACTACGACACCAAACCGGTTGAGTTTCCCCGACTTCTGGGTAAGATTGAAATGCTTCTCAAAGAGGCCATGACATGAAAGGTGACGAGGGCAGCGTGCTGGTTGTTGATGACAATGAGGTAAACCGCGATTTGTTGGCCCGCCGACTTCAGCGTCAAGGCCACGTGGTGACTGTTGCTGAGGATGGTCTCCAAGCTCTGGAATTGATGCGAAGCGAGCCGTTTGATTTGGTGCTTCTGGACATTATGATGCCGCTAATGAACGGCTATCAGGTGCTGGAAAATCTGAAGGCGGACGAGAATTTGCGCCACATCCCGGTGATTATGATTTCGGCGGTGGACGATATCGACAGTATTGTCCGCTGTATTGAGTTGGGGGCGGAGGATTATCTTTCTAAACCTTTCAATCCAGTATTGCTGAAGGCTCGGATTAGTGCTTGTCTGGAAAAAAAGCGACTGCGGGATCAGGAACAGACTTATCTACGAGAGTTAGCCCAGGAAAAGGAAAAGTCCGAGCGTTTGCTGCTGAATATTTTGCCAGGCCCGATCGCGCAGCGCCTCAAACAAGGGGAAATTACGATCGCCGACAGTTTTGCTGAAGTAACAGTAATGTTCGCCGATTTGGTCGGTTTTACCAAGCTTTCGGCTCATTTGTCGCCGGCGGAGTTGGTGGAATTGCTCAACGAGATTTTTTCAGCTTTTGACGAGTTGGCCGATCGCTACGGACTGGAGAAAATCAAGACGATCGGCGATGCTTATATGGTAGTCGGTGGCTTACCGAGGGAGACTAACGACCATGCCGAAAAGATTGCCGAAATGGCGATCGACATCCTAACAGCAATGGCGAAGATCCGCACCAAAGGAGGTCAGCAGCTCAGCATCCGCATCGGCATCCACACGGGCCCAGTAGAAGCCGGCGTCATCGGCACTAAAAAATTTACCTACGACTTGTGGGGAGACACCGTAAATACAGCTTCCCGGATGGAATCTCAAGGCATCCCCGGCGGAATTCAGGTGACAGTTGCTACGTACGATCGCCTGCGGGATAAGTACGTTTTTGAGGAGCGCGGCGTGATTTCAGTGAAAGGCAAAGGTGATATGATGACTTATTTGCTTGTCAGTAGAAAGAGTTAGTTGTTATTTGTTAATTGTTATTTGTTAAGCTGTTGCGCATTTAAATTGGAAATTCAGGACGCTGCTCAGAGCAACGTCCCACAAGAGTTTTATTGATTTTTGAGACACAATTTAAATGTAGAACAGCTTACTTTTAATAACGAATAACCAATAACCAATAACCAATAACGAATAACCAATAAAGCAGTAACCAAATGAACGTAAATTCTACTTTTTTAATGTATGCCCAATGGGCGGCAATTCTCACAGCAATCTTGTTAGTTGTGACAGTGGTAGCTTTTTTCTTAAAATGGAGTTTTCGGTTCCGTTTAGTAGGAGTTACTAGCTTTATGGCCGTGATTGCTGCAAGTATATTTGGTCTGGGTTTGGGACTGTTTGCTCGCACAGAAATTGCGGGTGCGGTTCGCTATTCTTTAGTTTACGATACAGGCGGCGCTCAAACTGTAGTTAGCGTGCCACCTTCGATCACCGACTCAGAGTTAGAAGCGACGATGCAGCAAGTGGCTGCGGATTTGTACTCTCCAGGACGCAGTGGCAGCGGCAGAGACTACATGACAATTCGGGTACGGACGATCGTACATCCTGAGCCTGGGGTGTCGCAGCCGTTGTTTTTGGGCGAAGTGAGGCGATCGCTGGCTATTCGATATGATGAGAAAATGGCGATCGACATATTCCCCGAAAAAGTCGCCATTCTGAAAAAATACCAAGCCTAAAAACAAAGGTTCGTAGTGAGGACTTCAGTCCTCTCTACCTAGTTAAGGTCGTAGGGTGTGTCGCCATTAACAAGCCATAAACTTGACAGACAATTTCATAGCGACGCACCTGACTCAATGTCGAGTCGAGGAATAATAATAAAATGATTGCAACCACCAAACAAAAAGTAAGTTTTAACGAATTTATTGAAATTTGCCCGGAAGATGGTGTCTATGAATTGGTGAACGGAGAGATTGTCAAAATGGCAACTACCAGAAATCACGATGACGTTGCTGAATTTGCAGACAGACAGTTTTATCAAGAGTGCGATCGCCTAAAACTCAACTATGTAGTAAAACGAGGCATCACTATCAAAACTACCACAAAAGAAGGTAGAGAGCAAGGACGAGTTCCTGATGTCGGCGTAATAGATCGCACTTTGTGGCGTGCTGAACGCAAATCTTACACCGCACTCGAATCGCCGATTCAGTTAGCTGTCGAAGTAGTATCAACTAATTGGGAAGATGATTATGTTGACAAGCTAGATGAATACGAACGTTTGGGCATTGCTGAATACTGGATCATTGATTATTTGGCAATTGGGAAAAGAGAGTATTTGGGAAACCCGAAAATTCCCACGGTATTTGTGTTTTCGCTAAATGCTGAAGGGAAATATCAGCGGACTCTGTTTCAAGGTGACGAACAAATTGTTTCGCCTACTTTTCCAGAATTGGTTTTGACGGCCGATCGGGTATTATTAGCTTAGTCGTAGGGTGTGTCGCCATGAAAAATTCTTAACTAAATTTCGACAATCTCATAGCGTCGCACCTGATAAAATAGTGATTGTAAGGTGTGTCAGGGCCGAAGATTTTAACCACTTACTCAAGGATTCCCCCCTGATGCACCCTACGGTTATACTTATCAAAAAAATTAAAAACACCTCAAAATTTTATGACTCAAGAGAGCGAAAAACTACTAACAGACCTCACCGATGCCTTTAACCCATTTTATCCCTTACCAGCAGGCGACCCCCAATATGTTGACTGTGGGGAAGTGCGAGGAGATGACAATATTACCCTAGAGTTGGGCCGCAATATTCAGCGTTCCAAACAAATGACTTATCAGTTGTACGCCGGACATCGGGGTGCTGGAAAATCAACCGAATTGCTGCGGTTAGAGCAATATTTGAAAGAACAAGGTTATTTTGTGGTTTATTTCGCGGCTGACGAACAAGATATCAATCCCGAAGATACAGAATATACAGATATTTTGCTAGCTTGCACCAGGCACTTGTTAGAAGCAATTAAAGATGCCGATCCGAAACCTTTGCAGGATTGGATGGCGAGTCGGTGGAATGATTTAAAAGATTTAGCGCTGACAGAATTATCTTTTGAAACATTGAGCTTAGAATTGCAAATTTCTCAATTTGCCAAGCTGACGGCGAATGTCAGAAACGAACCGACTCTGCGCC
>JAJAYT010000226.1 GCA_026786085.1 Microcoleus sp. CAN_BIN18
AAAATCAGCTATATTCACTGGTTTAAGGAAATCGTATTTAATTGCTAAAATCAGCAGTTGATAGGATTCGTGTATCTATTTTTAGAATCCTCTTAATAAGCATTCAACACTTCTGGCTTCGATCACACTCCCACCAAAGAAACCGGGTTTTTACCAAAGTTAAACGCATTAACTTAGAAATTTCGGAAAAAACCCGGTTTCTGCCTCAGCGCCCGATCGCCCCTAGACGCACTTCTACCAAAGTAGTACGGTGCGTCAGATCGCGTTATATTGTATGCGGATTCAATAACTCTTGGCTGACGCACCCTACAATTAATTCCCCTTACTTAGCCCGCACAACCAGCACCGAACAAGGAGCCTCAGCCACAACCTCAGCGCTTACCGAACCCTCCAAAATCCGCTTCAAACCAGTCAAACCCCGACAGCCGATCGCAATTAAGTCTACTTTATGAATATTCGCCAAACGCAAAATCTCCTGGGCCGGTTCCCCCGAAACAATCTCCAACTCACTCTCGCAAGGCAACATTTCCTGATAAGATTGCAGTAACTTCTCCACTTCTCGGTAAGCAATCTCATTTCCCTGAGCGTGAGGTCGATCGACCACCGCGTCAAAATCCGACATCCCAGAACTCACAACATGAACTAGAATCACCTTAGCCGTCGGTTCTAGCCGAAACTGCCCCACAGCTTGCAAAACCTGTGCTGCAAACTCAGAATTGTCGATCGCCACCAAAACAGTATTCAATATAATGCACCTTTAAATCTCAGATATTAGACTTGAAAATTCTAGTTAAATCTCGCCTACTTTCCACAATTTCGAGCTTCCCACCAAAATCATCATTACCTACACAGAAACCCGGTTTCTTAACATAATTGCGTAATTTAAGCAAGATATTGGAAGAAACCGGGTTTCTTAAGCCCGAAATGCGTAAATCTCGATCGCCAAACTCAAACCTACCATCTAAAAATCACTCTTTCCCTCATTTTCAGTCCGCAGCCGCACCGAATCAGCATGAGAAGGAAGCCCCTCAGCTTCCGCCAAAACATTAATTGCCTTAGCCACCTTTTTCAGTGCTGTCGGCGAATATTCAATCAAACTCGAATGCTTCATGAAAGTTTCGACACATAGCGGCGACGCATAGCGGGGAGCTCCAGAAGTCGGCAAAGTGTGATTCGGGCCAGCCAAATAATCACCCACAGCTTCGGGTGTT
Organism: Microcoleus sp. CAN_BIN18; assembly: GCA_026786085.1. Lineage (GTDB taxonomy): Bacteria > Cyanobacteriota > Cyanobacteriia > Cyanobacteriales > Microcoleaceae > Microcoleus. The sequence continues at coordinate 1,212 of JAJAYT010000226.1, forward strand.
GAATAGCCCAAGAAAATCGCTCCAGCGTGGCGAATTTGCTCCAGCAAAGCCCAGGGATCTGCTACTTGCAATTCTAAGTGTTCGGGAGCAAACTCGTTAGACAGTTCCGCTGCCGCCTTCAGAGATTCAACCACTACAACTAAACCGTAATTGGCGATCGCCTTTTCAGTCAAAGTCCGGCGCGGATGATTCGCCAACTGTCTGTCAACCTCAGCCACGACTTTTCTCGCCAGCACCGAATCCGCCGTCAGCAAAATCGCCGCGGCCATCGAATCGTGCTCAGCTTGAGCCAACATATCCGCAGCTACGTGTACGGGATTCGCCGAAGCATCAGCAATAATTAGCACCTCCGAAGGCCCCGCCAGAGAATCGATCCCCACAGTTCCGTAAACCAGTTTTTTCGCCAGCGTGACGTAAATATTCCCCGGCCCAGTAATTAAATCTACCTTGGGAATAGTTTCCGTACCATAGGCCAAAGCTGCGATCGCCTGGGCCCCGCCTACCCGATAAATCTCATCAACTCCCGCTTCCTGAGCCGCTACAAGCACCGCAGGATTCATTTTCTTCTCTTGTCCTGGGGGAGTACACATCACCAGTCTCGGAACCTTGGCGACCTTCGCAGGCACCGCATTCATGATTACTGAGCTGGGATAGGACGCTTGACCGCCAGGAATGTAAATTCCCGCGCGATCGACCGCAGTGTACCGCTTACCCAAAACAATCTCGTCATCACCAAACTGCACCCAAGATTTGGGCACGCGCTGTCGGTGAAACGCTTCTACCTGTTTGCAAGCCAACCGGATGGCAGTTAATAATTCTTTCGATATTTGCTGATAAGCAGCATCCAATTCGGCGCCACTAACGCGCAAATCTGTCGCATTTAGGGTGATGCGGTCAAATTCAGCAGTATATTGCAGCACAGCCTGATCGCCTTTGCGCTTGACAGCTTGCAGCACCTCGCGCACGGTGGCTTCTTTGTGAATAACAAGTTCGTCGTGGGTGCGATCGCAGATTCGTCGCAGTTCAGCTTGTGCCTCAACCCACTGAGTAATGATTCGCAGCATGGAGATTAGGAATGCCGTCAATAATTCACTAACATTTGCTTGACAATTGGGAATTTTTGTGGATACATTCTGGAGAAGTCGGCGACCACCAGTCCACAACCTTCTTAAACCGCGAGACTCGCGTCATTTCCCGGCTTAAGTGCAGCATTTAAATCTCTGTCGAGGATTTCGCCACACTTAGGACAAGTCACAACCTTCCTTTAGGAATTGCCCGCCAGAGAACCGGGTGCGGAGGGAGAGGGTGTCGAGCGAGAGAAGGAGAGTGTGTGAGCGGGATGGTATCCGATGGGGAGAGTGTGTGAGGGGGAGAATTTTTATTCTGCCTTCTACCTTCTACCTTCAGCTCCGGCTGCCTTCTACCTTCTACATAAGTGCTTTCCACCTTCTGCCTTCCGTGAGTGCTTCTTGCCGAAGCCCAAATAACCCGTATTCTTTGTTATAGCTTAACTTGGATTTTTCAGGGAATGGGATTTTAAGCAGAATAGATGCTATATTGGTTTTTCCAGCATCTGATAAATGTTTTATAAAAAAACGCTAAATTATTGTATAATCGAAAGTTGCGCGCCAGAAACCGTGGCTTTAACTGGTGACGGTGGAAACCTCGCAACACGCCTCCGTAACACTCGTATCGTACCTTTGGGTATGGTTAGGGTAGAAAATGGGCCGTTAAATGAGTCAATTAAAAATTATTGCGCGAGGGTCGCCAAAAATTAACCACAGACTCAGCTCAATCTGAGCGAGTGGGTAGTGACTGTCTGACTCAGCCTTTAAAAATCAAGCTTTTTGTGGATCGCTCCCGAAAAGGTTGTCCTTCAAAATCCCGTGTCTTGAGACTGTCTTGAGACTACGGAGTATCAATGAATACCTACTTCCATCAGCAGAACTATGGCAAATATTAAGTCCGCCGTCAAACGAGTCAAAATCGCCGAACGCAACCGCTTGTACAACAAATCTTACAAGTCAGCGGTCAAAACCCTGATGAAGAAGTATTTCGTCGCCGTTGACAAGTACGCCGCAGCTCCGAGCCCTGAATTAATGCAAGAAGTCCAGCAGCGAATGTCTGAGGCTTATAGCAAAATTGATAAAGCTGTCAAAAAAGGCGTGCTCCACCGCAACAACGGTAATCACAAGAAGTCTCGCTTGGCGAGAATACTCAAACCTCACGAAACGACAACAGCAGCCTAAAAGACATCGCAAGAATTGCCAGTTTTGAACAGGCAGGATGCCTGTTCCACAAGAAATATGGTCGATGTCTAAAGCACAAGGAAATTCGGCAACGGATTTAATACATTCGTTCGATGGATAGATGTTGAGGGAAGTTGGAACGTAGCAGGAATCAGAAAAAGGGAAGATTTTTCCGACTTTCTTCCTATCCCATTCACCGACTCTCCTCCTCTCAACCCTACCCATCACCAACTCGGACGCTCTCGGATCAAATCTACTCTGCTTCCCCCATGCAGCTCATTGATACTCACGTTCATATCAACTTTGAAACCTACAAATCTGAGTTAGAAGCCATTCGAGAACGCTGGCGCGAAGCTGGTGTAGTTCGATTGGTTCATTCTTGTGTAGAGCCAGAAGAGTTTGCCGGAATTCAAGCAATTGCCGATCGATTCGCAGAAGTATCCTTTGCGGTTGGGCTTCATCCCCTAGATGCCGGTAAGTGGAATAACGAGACTGCGAGCCAGATTAGGGATAAGGCAAGTTCGGACTCTAGGGTAGTGGCGATCGGCGAAACCGGACTAGACTTTCATAAAGGTGATGACCCTGAACTCCAGTTTAAAGTGTTTGAGGCACAGCTTGAAATCGCCCAGCAACTTGACAAACCAGTCATTATCCACTGTCGCGACGCTGCCGCCCCAATGGCCGAAATGCTGCGGAAGTTTTGGCAAACGCGCGGCCCGGTACGTGGTGTCATGCACTGCTGGGGAGGTACACCCGAAGAAACCCAGTGGTTTTTAGACCTGGGTTTTTACATCAGTTTTAGCGGAACAGTCACATTTAAAAAAGCCTTGCAGATACAGGAATCAGCCTGTATGGTAAATAGCGATCGCATCCTAGTCGAGACAGATTGCCCTTTTCTCGCCCCCGTACCCCAGCGGGGAAAACGCAACGAACCAGCTTACGTCTACCACGTGGCCGAGCAAGTTGCTAAGTTGAGAGGAGTTTCTCTCTTAACTTTGTCTCACCAGACAACAGAAAATGCCTGTAAGCTATTCGGTTTTTCACTTGAGCTAGAACCCAGAAACGACGAAAACAAGTTGAATTAGAGGCAAGCGATAGAGATAATCTCATCTAGATTCTGTCTTAAAAACCGGATTCATCCTTTATTTCAGTTCAGATTTTTTAGCCTTACGCCTGCTTCGATCGGATTTGCGTCCTATAATAAAAAGAACCAACTGATCGAGCGTTGGCTGACCATTGACGCCAACACAACCCGAATACACTAACCTTCGGGACAGGCTAAAAAAATCAAGCAATACCTCAAACTTACACATCTGAAGAAACTTGGAACCTCAGCAATTTGGCAATAGCTGTCAATTCAATTTTAGAAGTCAAATGTCTAGGGAGTTTGACCCTCGACACCAAGATATCGGAGCTAAAAGCATCTCGATAGAATCCAAAATCCGCAAAAAACTACTGCGAGCAACCAGCACAAATAACCGTTGTAGCAATTGGCAAGCGATCGAAAACATCATATAAATTCTCTCACACAATTCATCAAAAAAACGCAACAAGGTAAAAAAGCCAAGCCTTGGCGCCATGTAAAAAGCTAGAGCCACTGCGGAGAAAGGACACCCATGACCACTAAAGATTACACAGAATTTGCCTTCACCTTGCCCGACCTGATCGAAATCCAGCGGGCAAGTTTTCGCTGGTTTCTAGAATCAGGACTGATCGAAGAACTAGACAGTTTCTCCCCGATTACAGATTATACGGGCAAGCTGGAACTGCACTTCATGGGCAAAGACTTCAAACTGAAGCGCCCAAAATACGACGTAGACGAAGCAAAACGGCGCGACAGCACTTACTCGGTGCAAATGTACGTTCCTACCCGCCTGATTAACAAAGAAACCGGGGAAATCAAAGAACAAGAAGTCTTCATCGGCGATTTGCCATTGATGACGGAACGAGGCACTTTCATTATCAACGGCGCGGAACGAGTCATTGTCAACCAAATCGTGCGATCGCCAGGCGTCTACTACAAATCGGAAACTGACAAAAATGGCCGCCGTTCCTACAACGCATCTCTAATCCCCAACCGTGGCGCATGGCTGAAATTTGAAACAGACAAAAACGATTTAGTCTGGGTCAGAATCGACAAAACCCGCAAACTCAGCGCTCAAGTCCTACTAAAAGCCCTCGGACTCACAGACGGCGAAATCTACGACAGTTTGCGCCATCCCGAATACTTCCAAAAGACGATCGAGAAAGAAGGACAATTCGGCGAAGAAGAAGCTCTGATGGAGCTGTACCGCAAGCTACGTCCAGGTGAACCCCCCACCGTAGCAGGGGGCGAACAACTGCTTAACTCCCGTTTTTTCGACCCCAAACGCTATGATTTGGGTCGGGTTGGTCGCTACAAATTGAACAAGAAGTTGCATCTGTCTATCCCAGATACGACGCGGGTGTTGACCTCCCAAGATATCTTGACGGCGATCGACTATTTAATCAACCTCGAATTCGACATCGGCTCAACAGATGACATCGACCACTTAGGCAACCGTCGCGTCCGTAGTGTCGGAGAATTGCTGCAAAATCAAGTCCGAGTCGGCCTCAACCGCTTAGAACGGATTATCCGCGAACGGATGACAGTCTCCGATGCGGACTCCCTCAGCCCAGCTTCTCTGGTTAACCCCAAACCGCTGGTAGCAGCAATTAAGGAATTCTTCGGTTCCTCCCAGCTATCACAGTTCATGGATCAAACCAATCCTTTAGCAGAACTGACACACAAACGCCGACTCTCCGCCCTTGGCCCTGGAGGTTTGACTCGGGAACGCGCCGGGTTTGCAGTGCGAGACATTCACCCATCCCACTATGGCCGCATTTGCCCGATCGAAACACCAGAAGGCCCAAACGCCGGTTTAATCGGTTCCTTAGCAACCCACGCCCGCGTCAACTCCTACGGCTTCATTGAAACTCCTTTTTATCCAGTAGAAAAAGGACAAGTATTGCGGGACAAAGCTCCTGTTTACATGACAGCCGATGAAGAAGATGATTTGCGCGTCGCACCAGGGGACATTAGCCTCGACGAAAATAACAACCTCTTGGGCGAAACCGTAGCCGTCCGCTACCGCCAAGAATTTACGACGACTACGCCGATGCAGGTGGACTACATGGCAATTTCGCCAGTCCAAATCGTCTCCGTCGCCACATCGCTGATTCCGTTCCTGGAACATGACGATGCTAACCGAGCTCTGATGGGATCAAATATGCAGCGCCAAGCTGTGCCGCTACTCAAACCAGAACGTCCCCTCGTAGGTACAGGGCTAGAAGCTCAGGCCGCCCGAGATTCTGGGATGGTGGTGGTTTCCAAGGTCAACGGCGAGGTGATTTACATTGATGCTACCCGGATTATTGTCAAGCCCTTGGCGGCAGATGTCGAATCGACTTCCAGCGAGGAAAGTTTCCTGATTCGCGAATACGACGAACTCAAGTACAAACAACCCTCGGTTTGGAAGCAAAAATATGCTGGCTGTGTCGAACACGAACTGCAAAAATATCAGCGTTCTAACCAGGATACCTGCTTAAACCAGCGTCCTTTGATTTATGAGGGCGATCGAGTAGTTGCCGGTCAAGTCCTCGCCGACGGTTCTTCCACCGAAGGCGCAGAACTGGCTTTGGGTCAGAACATCATCGTAGCTTATATGCCTTGGGAAGGCTATAACTACGAAGATGGAATACTGATTAGCGAGCGTTTGGTGTATGAAGATGTGTACACCAGCATCCACATTGAAAAATACGAAATCGAAGCCCGCCAAACTAAACTCGGCCCCGAAGAAATCACTCGCGAAATTCCGAACGTCGGCGAAGACGCACTGCGCCAGCTAGACGAACAGGGCATCATCCGCAAGGGTGCTTGGGTAGAAGCTAGCGATATTTTGGTCGGCAAAGTCACTCCCAAAGGTGAATCCGACCAACCTCCCGAAGAAAAACTACTCAGAGCAATCTTCGGCGAAAAAGCCCGCGATGTACGCGACAACTCCCTCCGCGTTCCTACGGCGAAAAAGGCCGCGTAGTGGACGTGCGGGTATTTACTCGCGAACAAGGTGATGAATTACCTCCAGGCGCAAACATGGTCGTCCGCGTCTATGTAGCTCAAAAACGGAAAATTCAAGTCGGTGACAAAATGGCAGGTCGCCACGGAAATAAGGGCATTGTGTCCCGGATTCTACCGATGGAGGATATGCCCTACTTACCTGATGGAACTCCGGTTGATATTGTGCTCAATCCCTTGGGTGTACCGTCACGGATGAACGTGGGTCAAATCTTCGAGTGTTTGCTGGGCTGGGCGGGCGAAAATCTATCCATGCGGTTCAAAATGGTGCCTTTTGATGAAATGCACGGTGCTGAAAAGTCGCGGGAAACCGTTCACGGCAAGTTGGAGGAGGCGCGCGAAAAAACGGGTAAACCGTGGATATTTAACGAAAAACACCCCGGTAAGACTATTGTCTACGATGGCAGAACTGGCGAACCGTTCGATCGACCGATCACCGTCGGCATTGCCTATATGCTGAAACTCGTCCACTTGGTAGATGACAAAATTCACGCCCGGAGCACCGGCCCTTACTCGCTGGTAACGCAGCAGCCTTTGGGTGGCAAAGCGCAGCAGGGAGGACAACGGTTCGGGGAAATGGAAGTTTGGGCTCTCGAAGCGTTCGGCGCAGCTTATACTTTGCAAGAGTTGCTGACTGTTAAGTCGGATGATATGCAGGGTAGAAATGAAGCTTTAAATGCGATCGTCAAAGGCAAAGCTATCCCACGCCCCGGTACGCCGGAATCCTTCAAGGTGCTAATGCGGGAGTTACAGTCTTTGTGCTTGGATATTGCCGTGCACAAGGTGAATACGAATGACGATGGCAGCGAACACGTTGAGGTAGATTTGATGGCGGATGTTGGGGGCAAGCGATCGCCCTCCAGGCCTACCTACGAATCGCTTTCTCGCGACGAAGACGAGGATTAGAGATTAAAGATTTGGCGTTGCTGGATTGAGGTATGAAACCTTGAGGGCAATTCATGAATTGCCCCTACCCAAGGTTGTAGCGATCGCATAATTGATGAATCATACCCAGAATCAGCAAGGCCAAAGATTTTAGATTTCTTGGCAACATTTAATCTAAAATCTTTAATCGACAATCTCAAATGAAAATGCCTCAGCAGTGGTATCAACACTTCTGAGGCGCATCAACGCTCTAACAAGGAGAGACGCTGACATGATTATTGTAACAGTTATCCCCGGAATTGAAGGAAAATTCGATCGGGCGACAGGCTGTATTAACTGGCAAGGCAGTAAGTTTGGCAACGGTTACGGGCGCAAATGGCTCAATGGCAAAACGGTATTAGTCCACCGATTAGTCCTCGAATCGAAAATAGCAGGATTCCTCGATTCCAGTTATTTTGCTTGCCATACCTGCGACAATCCAAGCTGCATCAACCCGGAACATCTGGTAGCCGGATCGGCTGCTGAGAATACCGGACAAATGATGGGGCGCGATCCTCTTCGAGGGCTGCGCTAACGCAAAACTCCCAGACGCAAAAGTATTCCGGGAAGTGGTAAATTGTCTATCCAACAACTGCGGGAAATTCAGACTAAATATTTATCTGGCACAGTCAAAAACCACCTAGCAAGAGAGTATGGGGTACAACATGAAACTATTACTAAGATACTTCAGACAAATATTCCCGATAACTTCACCACAGTTTATCCACGCTTTTTAGGAGAAATTCAAGACAACGACTGCATCATTTTTCAAGGTGCAAAAGACGGTGCTGGCTATGGCAGGTACTTCAAAAATGGGAAATCGAAATCAGTTACTCGTGCTGTTTTAGCCGAGAAATTAGGATATGAAATTCCTACTTCTATGGATGCTTGTCATACCTGCGATACCCCCAGTTGTATCAATCCCGAACATCTTTGGGCTGGTACTCGTTCCGAAAATGCCTTAGATGCTTCCAAAAAAGGACGCACTCAAGGAAAAAGTCATCCCCTTTCCAATGCCAAATTAGACTGGGAGAAGGTGCGAGAAATCCGGCAAAAACTAGCAGCAGGAGAGAGAATGAAGGATCTAGCTGAAGCATACAGCGTAAATCCCATAACTATACACAATATTAAGTATCACCTGACTTGGAAGGAAGCAGGCGAAGAGGTTCCGATTCGTCGCATGGGTGGATATCTCGATCGCAAACTGACTTTTGCTCAAGCAGAGGATGTGCGAGAACGAATTAAAGCTGGAGAATCCATCCCTAAGATTGCTCTGGAATTTGGATTATCCAGAAGTGTCATTCATGACATCAAAAATAATGTCACATATAAAGGAGTCTGAGATTGATTTAATCACCAAACAATCAAGCAAAGAAAATAAATTACAGCAAATAATTTCAAGTAAATCATCAATTGGAGTCAAGAATGGCTAAGATAGAACAACGATTTGATTACGTAAAGATTGGGTTAGCTTCACCAGAAAGAATTCGACAATGGGGAGAGAGAACTTTACCCAATGGCCAGATAGTGGGCGAGGTCGTGAAACCCGAAACCATAAATTATCGCACATTAAAACCGGAAATGGACGGATTGTTTTGCGAGCGCATTTTTGGGCCTGCAAAAGATTGGGAATGTCATTGTGGTAAGTACAAACGAGTTCGCCATAGGGGCATTGTTTGCGAGAGATGCGGTGTAGAAGTCACTGAATCTCGCGTCCGCCGCCACCGGATGGGATTTATCAAACTAGCAGCTCCAGTAGCTCACGTTTGGTATCTAAAAGGCATCCCCAGTTACATGGCAATTCTGTTAGATATGCCTCTGCGAGATGTCGAACAAATTGTCTATTTCAACGCCTATGTTGTCCTGAATGCCGGTAATGCAGAAAAGCTGCAATACAAGCAATTGCTCACAGAAGATGCTTGGCTGGAAATAGAAGACGAACTTTATAGCGAAGATTCCACGCTGACGGGCGTAGAAGTAGGAATCGGTGCTGAAGCTTTGCAAGTTTTGCTGCAAAATATTCCGCTAGAAAGCGAAGCGGAAAAGTTGCGGGAAGATATTGCCAATGCTAAAGGTCAAAAACGGGCGAAGTTAATTAAACGCTTGCGGGTAATTGACAACTTTATCGCTACGGGTTCTCATCCCGATTGGATGGTGCTCAATGTGATTCCGGTGATTCCGCCGGACTTGCGGCCGATGGTACAGCTAGACGGTGGACGTTTTGCAACGAGTGACCTTAATGACCTTTATCGGAGAGTTATTAACCGCAATAATCGCTTGGCGAGACTGCAAGAAATCCTAGCGCCGGAAATTATCATCCGTAACGAAAAACGGATGCTGCAAGAAGCCGTGGATGCGCTGATTGATAACGGCCGTCGGGGCCGGACTGTCGTGGGCGCAAACAACCGCCCGCTGAAATCTCTGTCGGACATTATTGAAGGGAAACAAGGTCGTTTCCGGCAAAACTTGCTGGGTAAACGGGTTGACTATTCTGGACGTTCGGTAATTGTTGTGGGGCCGAAACTGAAGATTCATCAGTGCGGTTTGCCAAGGGAAATGGCGATCGAGCTTTTCCAGCCTTTCGTCATCCACCGCTTGATCCGCCAAGGATTGGTCAACAACATCAAAGCTGCAAAAAAACTGATTCAGCGCAACGATCCCAGCGTTTGGGATGTGCTTCAGGAGGTGATTGAAGGACACCCAGTTATGCTGAACCGTGCACCCACGCTGCACCGTTTGGGGATTCAAGCCTTTGAGCCGATTTTGGTGGACGGGAGGGCGATTCAACTTCACCCGCTAGTCTGTCCGGCTTTTAACGCTGACTTTGACGGCGACCAAATGGCCGTGCACGTTCCTTTGTCTCTGGAATCTCAGGCGGAAGCGCGCTTGCTGATGCTGGCTTCTAATAACATTATGTCGCCGGCAACCGGAAGACCGATCGTTACTCCTTCTCAAGATATGGTGCTCGGTTGCTATTACCTAACCGCCGAAAATCTTGATGCTCAAAAAGGAGCGGGTCACTATTTCTCTAGCTTTACCGACGCGGTTGTAGCTTACGAACAAGGAGTGATTAACTTGCACTCATACGTGTGGGTGAGATTTCAAGGCGCGATCGAAAACACTGAACCCGAAGGGGAACCGCTGAAGATGGAACGATCGACCGACGGTACAGTAGTGACGAAAGAATACAAGTTCCGCCGGGTTCGGGAAGATGCAGAGGGCAAGTTGATTACTCAGTTCATTCGCACTACTCCCGGCAGGATTATCTATCACCAAACTATCGAATCGGTAATTAACAACTAGGAACTGGGTAATGGGTAACAGTTGACAGTTGACAGTTGACAGTTGACAGTTGACAGCGAAGTTTTTAGGCAGGGGATTTCAGCCCCAGCCTAAAAACAATCCACCTAAAAGTGGGGGCTTAAATCCCCTGTGCTTTGGGAATTAAAATATTTGTAGGGGCGGGTTCACCCTAATTTGTATCATCAAATCCCAGAACTAAAAAACCCGCCCCCACCCATCCCAGATACTCAAAAACCTGTTCCGTAATCAGGGTTAATTGGTTGGGTGGGGCGGGTTTATTAATAATATTTGAGAAGGGATTTGCCCGACAAAAATAAATCAAAAATACCAAGATTTGTAGGGGCGGGTTCACCCAAATTTATATCATCAAATCCGAGACTTTGGAAACCCGCCCCCACCCATCCCAGGTACTCAAAAAATTGTTCCGTAATCGGGGTTTGTTGGTTGGGTTGGGGCGGGTTTATTCATATTTTGGATGTGAACAAAAGATTGTTGGTGAACCCGCCCCTTGTATCTTGAAAGAGACAGGCGAGAGAACCGTAGACCGCAGGCTATCAAACCGCAGACACGGTTGTAATCAAACCGCAGACACGGTTGTAATCGAACCGGAACGGGAGTAAACATAAAGAAACCATTAAAGTTTCTTGCTTAAGATGCACATGACAGTACAAAGTGTTGTGATCGGACATCAGCAATCGGTGAAGTTGGCCCGCCCCTTAGACGCTTGACAAGTCTGTTGTGTAGATAAGCTCCCATTACTGATGACAGGCGCACATAAAAAAGCACAGGCGGTATCTTAGGCGCTCGTTTTCACGGGAAAGCCTGCATTTATAAGGTTAGTTAAATTGCCTGTCATGTTCTTTCATACAAATAGGGAGCTTGGAGCAAACAATGACACCCACATTTTTAGGCATAGATATCAGTAAAAAAGACTTTCATG
>JAJAYT010000227.1 GCA_026786085.1 Microcoleus sp. CAN_BIN18
AAATAATATATAAAAAAAAAAAAAAAAAAAAATTTTTTTTCTTTATGGGGTCGCGCCCCCCCCACCCAACAAAAAACCCGGGGCCCACCCCCCATTCCACAAACTTCTGTAAGTTATTAAATTTTCGTTCCTTACGGCTTGCGCAAAATATCGCTTTTGGGTAAGTGAAGGGACGCATGGATGCCCAGACGGATGCCCAGAAACCGGGTTTTTTACCGCACTGCGGGCTGCGACGAAGTATTTCTTTGAAAAAACCCGGTTTCTTGATTAGCCGTGCATCCTATACTAACTAATGACCAATGACTAATGACCAATGACTAATGACCAATGACCAATGACTAATGACTAATACTTGCGAGCGGTTCCCAACTTGTCGCATCTTCAAACAAAGCTTGATACCCGGCTACATTCGGATGCAGCCCATCTGCAATCAGGCGCGATCGCCACCAATCACTCCCCCGATCGATCCATTTATCAAAAATATCTAAATAGGGAATTCCCCGCAATTCACAAGCTAACTTCGTTGCTTCTTTATACCGATATTGGTCAGCGTGATTATAGTACAAACAATCTTGAAAAGGCATTTTACTTTCATCCACCGGTACCATCCCGACAAATATCACCGGACAAAGTTGTTGGGATAGGTTTAATAAATGATCCAAAACAGTTTTAAAATGTTCAAAATCAGTGTAGCTACGCCCCGTTGCCGATTGCACTCTTGCCGTATCGTTCAGGCCTACCGAAAGTATCATCGCATCCGGGACGCGGTTTCTGAGCTCGCCACGGTGTTTAAACTCGTTTTCGAGCCGCTGGGAGACTTGATACGTGCGATCGCCCCTAACGCCCAAATTGTATAAAACGTGTCCTGCACTCTCCGGTAACATCCACTGTCGCCGCAATCTTTCCACCCAACCGCCGCCCACATCGTCGCCGAAACCGTAGATTAAGCTGTCGCCGAAAGCCACTAATTTAAGCGGATGAGAATTTACCCGATGCAAGTTACCAAAGGAATAGGCTGTTGCTGCCTGCATAACTTATGATGCTCAGTTAATGATTTATGAATTTTGACATACTAGACTAGAATGTAACATTACATAAAGTAGGTAGTCTCATGGTTAAGCGTCCAACCTTCGATTCAACTCAGCTAACCCGTCGGGCGGAAGAGTTGATCGGTGCTGCATCCAACCGCTATCGGATTACGGTACAGGTGGCGAATCGCGCCAAACGTCGCCGCTATGAAGATTTTGAAAATATGGACGACACTCAAATGATGAAACCTGTAATGCGGGCTATATTTGAGATGTCGGACGAATTGACTCAGCCGGAAATTATCGGAGGTATCTAGACTTGGCGAGTTTTGAGTTTTGAGGAGTGAATTGTCAGCAATTTGTGTTAACTCAAAACTCAAAACTTTTGCGAACTTTACTGGCGCAGGCGAAAAATCCGGTTTGTGCGATCGCCAGCTAGCTACAAATGTATATGCAAGCAAGGTCAAATTTTCTTGCTTCCTAAAATTATCAACTAGGACATCCAGTCGGTAAGTTTATCAAATTATTCCATATTTGAATTTGTTAAAACGGTGAAAAAATTAAAGCTGGGCTTGAGTTTTTTATTCATTACTTTGATTGTGGCAATTTTCACGATTTTGAATTGGGTATTGGAATCAGGTGAATTGAGTCTATTGGCTTTGGAACCTTTGCGACTGCGGAGTTTTGAGTCTGCATCAGTGCAGCGGGTTGCTCAAGAATCAGCACCGTCGCAGGTGAGGGCGCAAGATGCGTGGAAATTTGTGTATGAAAAATTGCCGGATTTGCCGATCGAGAATAATTACATTTCTAAGGAAACTGGAAAGGTCGATCCCAACAATACTTTAGTCGGGCGCTTGATTCGATATCATGTGTTTGTCAAAGGAAGGCCGCCGAATTACCGTTTTGATTGGAAGTTGAGTTTAGCTGACTATCTGGGGGCGACTCCCGATTATTTGGTGGAAGATGTGTATCCGGGAAACGACGTTTTGCGATCGAATCCGATGGAACGCGATCGCACTGCTATTCAAAGTTTAAATAGAACACAGCGGGATGCTTTGGTTCAAGTTTTGGTTGATGTTTTTACTGGGAATTCCGAGCCTACGCGCACACCTACAACAGGCGAAAAACCAGAGGGGCGATCGAATTCCCCAGAAATACCCCAGCCACAGCCAGGAGATGCGAAGTTGCTGACACCTTGACAGTTGACAGTTGACAGTTGACAGTTGACAGTTGACCTCGGAGGGAGACTTCTACCTGGAAGTCCGAGGATTCGAGTAATGAATAGTCTTGTTTTAATTTCTCGCCTTTAAGGGTTCCGGCTTTAAACCAATTCTTTCTGGTAAGCTTCGACGAGGCCTAGAAACCGGGTTTTTGGCATATCTGCCGGGTGCAGCGAAGTATTTCGGGAAAAACCCGGTTTCTCGACAGCAGCGGGTAAGTCCTAAAAATCAATCCAATCAATCCCAAATCTCAAATCTAAAATTCCTCAATGGTAGAACGTGTAATTAAGACTGGTGCCGGCTGGCGTCTGGGATGGAGTCCCAAGGCCGAGCAATTTCAGGGTTTGGTAGCTGGGGAGGGTTGGGCGATCGAACTCACGGAAGCTGAGTTAAACGATTTTTGCCGATTGTTGGGACAGTTGGCCGCCACAATGAGTCAAATGGCATCTGAGTTAATGGACGAGGAAAAAATCGCCATTGAAGCCGAAAGCGACTTGCTGTGGGTGCAGGTGGAAGGCTATCCCGAAGCTTACAGCGTACAGTTGATCTTGAATGCTGGTAGGAGATGTGAGGGTTTTTGGCCGGTGGCTGCGGTTCCGAGTTTGGTGCAAGCCGCCAAAGTTTTAAAAGTTTTTTGACTTATTCTGTAATTTCATGGTAAGCTGTTAATTCTGTCGGGGCGTAGCGCAGCTTGGTAGCGCACTACTTTGGGGTAGTAGGGGTCGTGGGTTCAAATCCCGCCGCTCCGATAGACAAAACCTTCTCTATGAGGAGGTTTTGTCGTTTCTACAGTTATTTCACCTACTTCGACATTCTCAATAAGGGGTGACACAATAAGTCCCTGACAAAATTGGCGATGAAAGTGCGATAAGCTGTTCTAGATTTAAATTGTGCGTCAAAAATCAATAAAACTCTTGTGGGATGGGCACGCGAACCCGTCCCGAATTTTTAATTTAAATGCGCAACAGCTTATGCCCAAAGGCACTGTAAATGTAGAAGTTTTTAAGGATTGACTCCGGTTGGCGTGGTTATGGCAGGGCCATGCCAGATTTGCCTTCAAATTGTTCTGGCAAACTCAGAGCAGCAGCATACGGAAATTCAACATTTGAAAGTCCGTTAAGCGAGAATCGTGTGAGATATCAGTTAAAATTTAATGACAATATAATGAAGCACTCAGCATTGTCAAAGTTTCAAAATCACTGAGAACCTTGCAGAATGACGCAAGCTAAAATTGTTCCCTAAAGCGCCCACTCATCATGTACACCAACGAGCTTAACTCTGAACAAAACCAGATCGCTCGCCATATAGAAGGCGGAATTTTGGTACTTGCTCCGGTTGGTACAGGCAAAACTCGTATTTTAGCAGAGCGAGTTCTGTGTGCAATCAATCAGGGCATCCCTCCTCAACGCATTCTCTGTCTGACATTTACCAATCGAGCCGCCAAAGAAATGAGTGAGCGGCTATCTCGGTATTGCCCAGATCAATTAAAACATTTGACAATCAAGACTTTTCATGGTTTATGTGCTTCCATACTACGAATTGAGGCTCGTCAGTTTGGACTGCCAGCAGATTTCGTAATTTATGACGATGCCGACTGCATTGAGCTTGTCAAGGAAGTTTTCGATAAATCAAATGATCACGATGCCCAGCAGTTGTTCTTTAAGTTAGCTAACTGCAAAGTGCAGGCTGAAGATGGCCAGTTATCGCTGAATAATCTAGTCGAAAATCTGTATGCCCCATTAGGCAATAACTATGCCCAATGTGCTGCTCAGTATCAAAGTATCCTTCAAAAACGTCACGCCTTAGACTTTGCCGACCTCGTTTTTTATATTCGGGTGATGTTAGAGCGTGAACTAGAAATTAGCCAACGTTGGGCAGATAAGTTTGATTTTGTGCAAGTTGACGAAGTTCAAGACACGCATTTATCGGAGTACGGCATCGTTAAGCACTTGGCAGCTAGTAGCGGCAATTTAGCAATGATTGGGGATTTGGATCAGACTATTTATGAGTGGAGAGGGTCAGAGCCCGATCGGGTAATTCAGCAATTCAATCATGATTTCAACCCTACAAAGTATTCTTTAGCTTGGAACTATCGAGCCACGAAAACCCTTCTAAATGCGGCTTCTGGGTTTGCAGATTCCTTTGAACATCGACACACAAAAATCACACCTGCGCATGAATCAGAAGTCGGCGAGTTGATTCAAGTCCATTTAGCGGATAATGAACGAGCAGAGGCAGAGTGGATTGGCAAACAAATCCAGCTACTAGCAGACAATCAAACGGATTTTGTGTACAGCCGAGTGGCAGTTCTTGCCCGCAATCATCAACGCACAAAAGTTGTGAGTCGGACATTGGAACGCGTGGGCATTCCTTGCGTCACAGTTGAAAAATTCCAATTTTTCATACGGCAGGAAGTAAAAGACGCTCTGGCTTACCTGCGTCTGATTCTCAACCCTTTTGATGCAGGGGCAATGCGTCGGATGCTACTCCGGCCAAGTCGTGCGATCGGTGATGCGACAATAAAAAATGTAATTGAGTCAGGAAAGGATTGCGGTTTGAGCTTAACGGACATGGTATCAAGCCGGACTTTTACAGATGGAGATCCTTTCAGTGAACTGTTAAAAGCCTATTCATCTGAGGTAATAACGGTTTTTGATGTAGAGACAACAGGGTTTTCAGTGAGCCAAGATCAGGTTGTTGAAATAGCTGCAATTCGCCTAGTTGCAGGACAACCACAGGCTGAGTTTCACGCTTACATTGCAAATACCGTTAGTGTTGGCGACTCAGAACGAATACATGGACATAGCGATCGCTTCTTGGCAGAACATGGTAGATATGCAGTAGATGTTTTCCGCGAATTCTTCAAGTTTGTCGGCAATTCTATGCTGGTTGGGCATAATGTAGGTTTTGATATCAAGATGGTGACTGCCCAAGCTCAAAAAGTTGGTATCACTGCTCCGAAACTGCAATGGGAAGACACGTTAGAGCTAGCAAATCGCTTTATAGAATCGGAGCGTTACAGTTTGGAAATATTAGCAAATCAGTTGAATCTTGCACATCTGCCTACTCACAAGGCAATGGATGATGTGAGAACCACAATTGATTTACTGGCATTGCTAATACCATTGGTTGAGGGTAGAGCAGATTATCGACAAGCCTTAGTCTATCGCTATGGCGAAGAGTTTGAAGAACTCGCCGATCAGATGGAACACTGGCGCGATGCTAGCCAATCACTACGACCTCCAGATTTGCTGGATAAATTACTGATGGAATCTGGGCTACACAGTTATTACCAAGCAGAAGAAAAACGCTTGCCAAACCTCCGACATCTTATACGAATTTTTCAAGAACGGGACGATCCAGCTTTGCACCCTGACACGTCTTTACGCAGCATCCTTGAATTTACTGCGCTTGCTAAAAACTTAGATCAAGTTTCTCAAGATGCTAACCAAGTTCCTATCATTACAGTTCATCAATCCAAAGGTCTGGAATTTGATAGCGTTTTCATTGCAGGCGCTACTGAGGATGAGTTTCCTAGTTTTTTGAGTGTTCGTGACAACAAATTAGAAGAAGAAAGGCGGTTATTTTATGTCGCAATGACAAGAGCAAAGCAAAGACTATTTATATCGGCTTACTCAAGAAATTCCAGAAATTTTCAGAAAAAAATTAGCAGATTTGTGAGGGATATCCCAAATAATTGTATCCACTATAACTCAATACGGTTTACTTAAGACAGTCCACGGGGAAAAACGATGTGACAAACAGATGCTGCGATTGCTTTCCTTCAGATCGCTTCGCTAACGCGAGGACGCTCGCAATGACAAATAAACCTTAAGTAAACCGTATTGCACTATAACTAATGTATATTATCAATAACTGCTGATCAAGCAGAGATTGGGGGGGTTGCCACTTGATCAAGGCTAATACCATGCGAGAAAAAATGTTGCAACAATAAAATTGTTGGGCGGAGTGAAACGGAGGGTTGTTTCATTCACCCAATCTGTAAGGTGCGTCGCTATTAGATTTTCACTCTTTTTTAGAGATTGTCGATGGCGACACACCCTACATCAATACTTCGGACAGTTTTAGATATAGTCGAGTCTCCGAAACCTTTGCTGGCTATATGCTGGACTATTTTTTCAATGTTTAAGTTTAGCCCTAAGTTTCAGAAAATGCGTAAAAAATGGTAGGGCTTACTCCGTAAGGCTTACAGGGCCGTTAAAAAACTGTCCGAAGTATTGCTACATATACTGTTGCATTAATTTGGAAAATTGGTATTATGAGCCACCAACGCCGGACAAAAAATCGATCGACTTTCCTTAAAAGCTCGATCGACTTTCTATCAAAACAACAGTATGTTAAATTTCGGACTTCTGTGCTTCTGACTCCTGCGTTACAGGTTCTGACTCGGGCTGATTGAGTGTAACTTCCAAGGATTTTGAATCGTCGATAAATTCAGGATTGCGTTTAGAAAATCCCCAAACAAACATCACGGCGATACTGGCAACTACCAGCCACTGCGGAGGTACTAAATTTTCATTAATTACTTTTACCAGCAATCGCATTCCCACCAAGCCGACGGTGATGTAGCCCGCATCTTCTAGGTGTACGAACTCGTCCAGCCAGCGGATGAATAAGCCGGCCATAAATCGCAGGGTGATAATTCCGATTGTCGCGCCTGTGATCACGAGCCAAATTTGGTCAGAAATCGCGATCGCCGTAGTCACGCTATCCAAAGAAAATGCTAAATCTGTCATAGCAATCACTGGAATTGCTTGCCACAGAGACGCAAATCTAGGGCCGTGATGTTCTCCATCGGAGTCAGCATCTGACGCAAAGTGCTGAAAAACTAGCCACAGCAGGTACAGCGCCCCCAGCAGTTCAAACTGCCAGAACTGGATCACCCAAGTCGCCGTTAAAATCAGTGCGATTCGCAGTACAAAGGCAATTATCAAACCGAGGTTGAGAGCTTGTTGCTGTAGCTTTTCACCTTCCAAACCTTTGGAAATAGACGCCAGGGCGATCGCGTTGTCAGCCGAAAGCACAGCCTCCAAAGCTATCAAAACCAACAATAATAAAAAGGTGTCAACTCCCAAATTGGGGGAAGCGTCGAGAAATTGATCTAGCATTAATTATTTTGTGCACCTAAGATTTGCAAGGGTAGAGCGCAGTGCAAATCACCAGCTCTGTCTAAAATTAGTGTCGCCTTTACTTATCTTAACCTAGTGGGGTAACTTTGTCGCGGGCGATCGTCCTTGCCCAGGTTCGCCAACGGATTCGCTCCGCTGATTTAACGGATGTAGCGGATTTAGGCGATCGATCTTGATCCGAGAAGTCAAGCATAAAGATTTTCCCCATCTCCCCTCTCCTCATCTCCGCATCCCCCCATCCCCCATCTCCCCATCTCCCCAGACAGAGCAAATTTGTTATCGAATTGTTACAAATGATTCCCAAAAGCACCAATTTGTCTCAAATTAGTGAAAGCTCGTGCCCGCGAAAAGGAGTTTTCCGAATATGTCTTTAACAGATACTCAAGTCTATGTAGCGCTAGTAATTGCTTTGATTCCCGGAATCTTGGCTTTCCGGCTGTCAACTGAACTGTACAAATAGTTTCCAGACACCAGTTACGAACCGCAAAACGCCTGCCTAACCAGTTAAATATCTCGAAATTACAGACAATTGCTGCGACAGTGGAGTAGATTGTTTGTGGTCAACAAGATGAGACTGCAAGGGCAGGCATTTTTATGGAAAAATTCCGTCTTAAGGCGTCACCTTTGTTTCAACAATTTTGGCTATCAGCACCCAGACGAACAGGGGCTGTACGTTCAGCTCAGAATTTTCACGTCGTTCAGCTCTCAAACGTCAGTCTTAGGTATTAGAAAAAAATTATGCAAGCGATTCAACCTACCGTTAGCCCACTGCGTCCTGTAAAAAACTCCCCTCGGGTTGCTCCTCGCAGCAGCAGAAGCAGCCGCCGCCAGCGTTCCTACCCTCACCAGATGCTCGCTGCTGAAACAGGAGTCAAGTTAGCCGTCAATGTGGTACTTTCTGTCTGTGCAACTTCTGCTTTGATTCAGCTTTTGCCTCATTACCGGGCGGTGCAAGAAAAATTGCAGGAAATCCAAGCTGAAGTCAATCTTACTCAAGGGCGAGTTGATCGATCGCGATCGGACTTTAACCGCTACTTTGACCCCAGTCTGACTAAAACTGTGATGCAAGAGCAAAGTAATCGAGTTGACCCCCAACAGCGTCCCGTGATTTTGCAGGAACCGGCATCACCCGAAGCTGAGGAATCAACCCCGCAACCTTAGTTTTCAGATAGCAACCTTAATCTGAAGATTGTTGTACGATGTGTACCGCGCACACAGAAGAAAGAAGAGCGCACAAATAAGAGCGGGCGGTTGAAACCGCGCCTATACAAACAAAACCCGCCTCCGCGGGTTGAAGAAAAGACGGTTGAAATTACCTTATTCTCTTCCGTCCGCGGAGGCGGACATTGTTTGTGTAGACGCGGTTTCAACCGCCATCTTTGCCATCACGGTTTTTTCTTTCAGCAGTTCCAGCGCAGCTTGATATTGCAAGTCTGCGGAGGTGCCGATTTGATCGCGCGTAATCGACTCTAGTGGTACTACGCGATCGGGCGCAATCCCCAGTTTGTTAATATCTGTGTGATTGGGCGTCTCGTACTTAGCAACAGTCACGGCCAGCCCGGAACCGTCAGACAAATCAAACAGCGACTGAATCAGCCCTTTGCCGAAAGTTTTTTCGCCGACCAGTTGAGCTCTGCCGTTATCTTGCAGCGCACCAGCCAAAATTTCGCTAGCGCTGGCTGTTCCCTTGTTCACCAAAACGATCAGCGGATCGTCAGTCAGTGCTCCTCCATAGGCTTCAAAACTGCCGGTAATGCCTTGTCGGTTGACGGTGTAGACGATCGTCCCAGAATCAATCCACAGGCGGGCAATTTCAATCCCTGCTTGCAACAGCCCGCCCGGGTTGTTCCGCAGGTCAAGAATGTAAGAGGTGGCTCCTTGTTTTTCCAAACGGTCGATCGCGTGGGCGACTTCCTGAGTAGCGTTAGCACTGAATTGACTCAAGCGAATGTAGCCCAGCGGTAACTTGTCCGCCCCCGACTGCAATTCGGCATAAACCGGATTCAGAGCAATGCGATCGCGCACGAGCTCAATTTCCTCAGCAGCGTCCCTTCCCTCGCGCCCCAGGGTCAAGGTAACGGGAGTGCCGATGCGGCCGCGCATTCGAGTTGCTGCTTCGTCTAGGCTCAATTCTGACGTGGGAGTGCCGTCAATTTTCAAAATGCGATCGAGCGGTTGGATGCCGGCTTTATCCGCCGGTGAGTCGGTCAAAGGAGCAACCACTGTCAGCGTGTTGGTTTCGGGGTCGATCGCAATTTGTAGCCCCACACCAGTCAATTCGCCGGAAGTATTGACCTGCAAACTGCGGTACTGTTCGGGTTTCAGCAGTCGAGTGAAGGGGTCGTCGAGATTCGCCAGCATCCCCTGAATCGCGGTGTAGGTTTGCTGTCTGTCCTTGAGCGGCTGCTTAACGGCTTTTTCACGAATCGACCACCAGTTCTTCGAGTTGAAGCTGTCGTCCACGTAGGAACGGCTGACAATTCGCCAAGCTTCGCTCAAAAGCTGCTGTTCGGGAGTTAGGGCTGCCGCAGGCTGCGCCCACGCGCCTAAAACTAGGGCGACTTGGAGCAACAGTACAATTGCAGTCTGGAAAACTCGTCTGTGCATGATTTTTCTGTAAAAGTTAGGCAAGTATGGCATTTCCCGTATTTTCAGTTTGTAAGCTTTTACGCAGTTAACCCTCTCGAAGGCATTCGTCAAACGTCCGCCTCGAACAAAAAATTATTCAAACGTAACATTTAATCTGAGCATCAGTGAAGTTTTATCATCAATATTAATTTACGCTCCAGCAACCTGCGGGTCGGGTCGGACTTTGCTTTGTAGCTCGGTTCTTGGCTGTATGCCAGCTTGAGGCGGATGTTGACCTTGCAGAAAATGGTATTTGAGGCTCATCAAAATCATCGCTCCGTGAAATTTACACCGCAATTATGTTACATTTATTATCATAGTCTGGAATTCGATCGAGCAACGCCAGCGAGCGAGGATCAGCTTTAGCTGAGTTTCCCAGCGCTGACCGGCGATCGCCCGCATGGAGTTCCTTTCGTCAGCTCCAAATTTAAAAATAGCATCAGGCACTTGCGAGTCCAAGCCAACTGCTCGGCGCGGGGCGACAAAAAACCTTGTGGCTACTGCCCGCTTATCTCAACCACAGCAATATTCTTTTAGGAATTCTAGCTCTATGTTTTCTAAACAAATCACCGAATCAAAAACCTACCAGTGGTTTGATGAACGCCTAGAAATTCAGGCGCTCGCAGACGACATCACTACTAAGTACGTACCTCCCCACGTCAACATCTTCTACTGCTTGGGCGGGATTACTCTAGTTTGTTTTCTGATCCAGTTTGCCACCGGCTTCGCCATGACCTTCTATTACCGTCCCACGGTAGCAGAAGCATTTTCTTCAGTGCAATACCTGATGAATGAAGTCAATTTCGGTTGGCTGATTCGCTCCATTCACCGCTGGTCTGCCAGCATGATGGTACTGATGATGATTCTGCACACATTCCGGGTTTACTTGACCGGTGGCTTCAAAAAGCCCCGCGAATTAACCTGGGTGACAGGAGTCATCTTGGCAGTGATCACCGTTTCTTTCGGTGTCACCGGCTACTCCCTGCCTTGGGATCAAATCGGTTACTGGGCAGTTAAAATCGTTTCCGGCGTACCGGAAGCCATCCCGTTTGTTGGTTCTACACTTGTAGAACTGCTGCGCGGCGGTGTCAGCGTTGGTCAAGGTACTTTGACTCGCTACTACAGCTTGCACACTTTTGTGTTGCCTTGGCTGATTGTAGTCTTCATGCTGGCTCACTTCTTGATGATTCGCAAGCAAGGCATTTCTGGCCCGCTGTAAGTTTTGAGTTGTGGGGGCGGTATTTTTTTGCCCCCCGCTTAATTCTGAGTTGAAAATTCAGAATCGATCGCTCATCATACTTATTAGGCCCAAAAATACTTGCTGCGATCGTCCCGCAGATTCGGACTAACGAATACAACGGGATACCAAAGTAAAACTAAAAAGAGAGCACTGTTACTATGTCTATTCTCAAAAAACCAGATTTGAGCGATCCAGTATTACGCGCTAAGCTCGCTCAGGGCATGGGTCACAACTATTACGGCGAACCCGCTTGGCCCAATGACTTGCTCTACGTTTTCCCGATCGTGATCATGGGAACGATTTCTCTGTGCGTCGGTTTAGCCGTACTAGACCCGGCTATGATTGGCGAACCTGCCAATCCTTTTGCTACTCCGCTAGAAATTCTGCCGGAATGGTATTTGTGGCCTGTGTTCCAACTTTTGCGCGTTTTGCCTAACAAATTGCTGGGTATTGCTTGCATGGCTGGTGTTCCGATTGGCTTGATTTTGATTCCGTTCATCGAGAATGTTAACAAGTTCCAAAATCCGTTCCGCCGCCCTGTTGCTACCACAGTCTTCCTGTTGGGAACTGCGATCACTCTGTGGTTGGGTATTGGTGCTATTTTCCCGATCGACAAATCTTTCACCTTGGGTCTGTTCTAAGATTTAAGCTTGCTTGATTTTGACGCCCGCGAGTTTCCTGTAAAGTGCTTTTGTACTGGTGGGAAACTTTAGCGGGCGTCATTTTATTTGAGATTTGAGATTTGAGATTTGGGATTTATCGCTCTAAAACTTAATAATTATCAGTAATAATATCAATTCTGAAAAGTCTTGCGACATATAGATTTTAGGCGATAACAGCCGTTTCGATTGGCAGTGGCTCTGTTTTTCTAATATCGGGAAAAGAGGCGATCGATTGACACCTAATTTACCTAATTTAGAATTGTGTCGCAGATGGAGTATAATAGAGCGTATTTCACAGCAAAATACTACTAATTGCTGATGCAGGCAACAAGAAATGGGAGTTACAGAGATTAGTGCCGATCTTTCCTAACCTAAATTCTCAAAAATCGAATTTCTAGACGCGATAATTTACATTTTCCTCTACGTCGTACCCTTGAAAAAGACGGGTGGACAATTACGAACGATCCTTTAGTCTTAGTGTTAGAGCAGACACTTTTAAAAGCTGACTTAGGAGCCGAAAAGTTTTTCAGTGCCTAAAAAGAAGGGCAGAAAATCGCTGTTGAAATCAAAGATTTCGATTCACCATCAGTTATTAGCGAACTGGAAAAAACGATGGGACAACTATCGCATCTTGTGTAAGAACAAAGTTGGTATTTGAATTATAGTAAATTTGCAAGAATTGTTATTTGAGGTTTCTAAGAAAATTGGAATCGCTCTTGCTGCTGGACTTATCAACTCGACTTCATGGTTCATAGGCCTCACTGCGATAGACGATCGCCACAACAAATACCTGCACTATTTCATCGTCGATCGAGTAAATGACTCTGTAGTCCCCGATTCGGTAGCGATAGTACCCTCCAAAATCTCCTTTGAGGGCTTTAATATTAGGGTGCAACTGGGGAGTTTGCTCGCTTCTGCGCCAAACATCGGGCAATTTTCTTCGCTAGGGCTTTGTCAGCATTGACATAAACCTTTTGAGCATCAGGATGGAGAATAACTTCATACATCGGAACGCAGAGTTCTCCAGTTTGCGTAATCAGTTTTAGGAGTTGCTTGATTTTGCTTAACTCGCTCTAGCAATCCAGAAATTGCCAAAAGTTCTTGAGTTGCAGCTTCGCTTTCAGCATTTGCTAAGTAAGCGGCAAAATCAGTCAGTACCTGTAATCGTTCCGGTGATAGTTGCTTGAGTAAGTCGTTAAGCTGGCGGTGTAACTCTGTCACAGATATCAAGTCTGCTGAGGAGCGATCGTTCATTTGGGAATTATCCGTGCTTTATTTCTAATTTTACCGCAGAGATTTTTTGTTTGTCAATCCCACTGGCGATCGCGATCTAGCGAAAGTTTACGCATCAAAACCGACGGCTAGATTCTGTATTTATTTTTGTCAATGTAATCATCAATATTATTCAGCAGATGAGTCAAATATTTTACCAATTTATCTTTATCATCAACTAACTTACTCCAAAGTATTTGACTCGAAGCATCACAAAACGAAACATTGCCATGTGCCAAATCGCATCGGATCTTAACGACAAAATTCAGAATATCATCTATTTCTCTACTCGGAACTCCTAAATTTCCAAAGAAACCGTACATATCTATAAGCTCTTTAATAGTTTTAGCATCCAAATTTCCCGATATGGGAATATTAGATGGATCTAACGAAACTATCTCATCATCCAAAACCGATTTAATTAATTCCTGAAGATTGTCAGCTACGCTATCCTTTTTGATATATGAATCTCTAAAGCTTTTACTTCTATCGTTCAGCAACCACAATCTCTTTATTTTCGGACTTAAATCTTTATAAGTTAATCCATCGATTAAGATAATATCATGAATTGCAGTTATGCCGTTTCTAATAGAAGATTCGACGAGATTGTATAATAGCAGATAACAATGAGATTGCAAGATTTTTTGAATCTCGCTATCAACAATATATTCACCTGATGGGAAGATGATTGATTTAGAAGACAATGCACCAAGTTGTTCGATTTTATCTACTAATTCAAAATATTTCTGGATTTCTGCCACTCGCCTGTTAAAGTCTCTGATGAACTCTTTCATAGGCTGCGACTTAAAAGTTTATGCTTAGCATAGTCAATTCTTGGTTTCATATTCTCAGGCTTATGAGTTTGGTGGCAGACTATTAGAATTAGGAGTTAGATCGAGATTACTGGTGTTGATGCGATAGAAAATATCATTTCTTACTTTCTCATCAGCTTTGTCTGAGAGAACTATCGTTCGGAGTGAAGTATATTTAAACTTTCTTTGGCGTGAGGGTGCGAGATCCTTAAAATAGGAACCATTTAGAGAATCTAATGTCTTGAGGTTGCTCAGTTGTAACTGATTTGTCAGGAAAGCTGCCAGAGTCATCACCCTCTGAGCTCCATCAACTATCGCTACTTTTCCAGTTTCTTTGATTTCTGCGACAATGATGGCAGCAATAGGCACACCAAGAATAATGGATTCAATGAATCGAGATTGATGATTAATATCCCATCTCAAGTTTCTGTGAAATTCAGGGATATAAATCTCACTGAGCCCGGCATCATCTTGTTTCAGGTATTTATCGACTATGAATTCGATGGTGTATTCTGTGGTATGGTAGTCAATCTTTTGCCTTATTTCGTCAATCTGCTCTTCGGCGATATTGATGATGTCTTGCCTAATTGCTTGAGACATAAGAACCTGCGTCTATATAACTTTGCTTGAGTAGCTGTAGCTATCATCAAAGTATAGCAGGATTTAGTGTCATCAACCGGGTTGATCTGAAAAATGTCGATCGCAAGATGTCTGCGAATAAATCTAGTTTATGACCTCGACCTGCGTAAGTGATGCAACCGGACGCGATCGAACTAAGTTAAACTAAGTCAGGTAAATGACTGTTTATACTCATGACTATTTTTACTCTGCGATCGATCAAAAAAGACTTCGGCATCAAGGAACTCTTGACAGATGCCAGTTTCAGCCTCGATGAAGGCGATAAAGTCGGGCTCATCGGCACTAACGGTTCCGGGAAATCAACGCTGCTGAAGATGATTGCGGGCTTGGAGTCGATCGACGCGGGCGATCGCTGGGTCAATCCCGGCGCTACAATTGTTTATCTCCCGCAACAGCCCGATTTGGACGAAAGTCACACTGTCCTAGAGCAAGTATTTGCCGACAGTGGCGAACAAATGGCTTTGGTGCGCGAATACGAGGAAATTTCCGACCACTTGTCCCACGGTAAAGGCGATACTGATAAGTTGCTGGCGCGTCTGTCTGCGGTGTCTGAACGCATTGATGAGGTGGATGCGTGGGATTTGGAAACTAAGGCAAAATTGATTTTGACTAAGTTGGGAATTGAGGATTTTGATGCCAAAATTGGCGATTTGTCCGGCGGCTACCGTAAGCGAATTGCCTTAGCAACGGCTTTACTTTCGGAGCCCGATGTGTTGCTGATGGACGAACCGACAAACCATTTGGATGCGCTGTCTGTCGAGTGGTTGCAGAATTATTTGAATGGCTATCGCGGTGCACTGCTGCTGATTACGCACGATCGCTATTTTCTCGATCGCGTTACCAATCGCATCCTAGAGATCGATCGGGGCGACCTTTACAATTATGCTGGTAATTACGCCTACTACTTGGAGAAAAAAGCCTTAGCCGAAGAATCTGCCGCCAGCACTCAGCGCAAATTTTCGGGAGTATTGCGGCGCGAGTTGGAATGGCTCAAGAAGGGGCCGAAAGCTCGCAGTACCAAGCAAAAAGCTCGGATCGATCGCATTAAAGATATGCGCGCAGAAGAGTTCAAAACAGCCAATGGCAAAGTCGAGATTGCTACAGCCGGCCGCCGGATTGGTAAGAAAGTTGTTGAGTTACTGAATATCTCTAAAGCTTACGGCGATCGCACTTTAATCAAAGATTTTACCTACAATTTCACTCCCGAAGACCGGATTGGGATTATTGGCTGCAATGGCGCGGGAAAATCGACGCTGATGGATATCATCACCGGACGAATTCAGCCGGATTCGGGGACTGTAGAAATTGGCACAACCATTCATATCGGTTATTTCGACCAGCATTCGGAGGATTTGACACCAAACGAAGACCAACGAGTGATTGAATACCTCAAAAGTGTCGCGGAATTGGTCAAAACATCGGATGGGGAAATCATTACAGCTTCTCAAATGTTGGAGAAGTTTCTGTTTCCGCCGATTCAACAGTATGCACCGATTAGCAAACTTTCGGGCGGGGAAAAGCGCCGATTGTTTCTGTTGAAGGTGTTGATGAGTGCACCGAACTTGCTGATTTTGGATGAACCGACAAACGACTTGGATGTCCAGACTTTGGCGGTGTTGGAAGATTATCTGGAAGACTTCAACGGCTGTGTAATTGTCGTTTCGCACGATCGCTATTTTCTCGATCGCACGATCGACATGGTATTCTCCTTAGAACCGGGTGGAAATCTGCGATTGTATCCCGGAAATTATTCCGTATATTTAGATCACAAAAAAGCCGAAGAAGCGAAGGAACTTAAAGCACAAAAGAACAAAGGTAAGCTACCACAAGCCACTGAATCTAACAATCCCGAAGTCGAAGCTCAACCTCCAAAACCGAATAAGCTTTCGTTTAATGAAAAGCGGGAATATGATCAATTAGAAGCTAAAATTCCGCAATTGGAAGCTGAAAGAGCAGAGATTGAGCAGATTTTGTCTGTCAATTCTCCGAGTGGGTTTGGTGAGGTGAAAAAGTTATCTGAACGTTTGGGCAAATTGAATCAAGAGATTGAGCGCGCGACTGAAAAATGGATGGAATTGGCGGAACGGGTGGGTTAAGTTGGGGTGAGTGCAAGTATTGCGTTTACAGCGCACTATACAGCAGTTTTGGTGGTAAGTAGGTACGAGCTTCTGTAGGGACACGGCAGTGCCGTGTCCCTGCGGCATTCTAAAGAAAAAATATTATGCTAAGACGAATATACATTGACAATTTTCGCTGTCTGGTAAACTTTGAACTTGACTTTGATGCAATTAATCTATTTCTAGGTGCTAACGGTTCGGGTAAATCAACAGTTTTTGAGGTGTTGCAGAAAATCCAAGCATTGGTCAGCGGCGACAGTAAGGTAGAAGGAATTTTCAAACCAGCGGACTGCACCCGCTGGCAAACCTTAAAAATTCAGCGTTTCGAGCTAGAAATTCTCGGTAATGGCGGCTGCTACACATATCAATTAGGAATTGATCACAATCGAGATAAATGTCGTGTTGGGTACGAGCGTCTGTTCTTTGATAGGCAGCCTTTACTAACATTTGAATTAGGCGAAGTTCAACTCTATCGAGATAATTATTCACCGGGCCCGCAATACCAGTTTGACTGGTCGCAATCGATGCTACCTTCATTGATGCCAAGAAATGACAACACGAAGTTAACTTGGTTTAGAGAACGGATGGCGCGATTTATCATTATCCAAGTTGTTCCCAGCTTGATGGTTGATGACAGTAACCAAGAACAAATGCGTTTGAGTCCTAAGATGGCAAATTTTGTTTCTTGGTATCGCTACTTATCTGAAGATCAAGGTAAGGTTGCCGAAATTGGAAATATTTTAAGAGGTGTTTTGGATGGCTTCACAAATTTTAAGTTTGAGCGAGTCAGCGAAGAGAATTTGGTGTTAAAACTGCGGTTTTCTGGAGAAAAAGATAATATTAAGCCAATTGAATATCGTCTCGGAGAATTGTCGGACGGACAAAAAACATTAGTTGTTTTATACGCGCTGATTCACGGTACAAAATCTGAAGACTATACGTTATGGATTGATGAACCGGAAAACTTTTTAGCATTGCCAGAAATTCAACCCTGGCTGATTGAGCTTTATGACCTTTGTAGCGAGGGAAAACTTCAAGCATTACTAATTTCTCACCATCCTGAGTTAATTAATTACCTTTTGGCTTCGCCGATTGGCTATTGGTTTGAGCGTCAAAGTAATGCTCCGGTTCGAGTCAGACGAATTAGCAGTGAAGTGGCTGATGATTCTGGACTACCGATTGCTGAACTGATTGCACGGGGATGGTTGCATGAGCCAGCGTAGAGTTCAAATTGTTATTCTTTGTGAGGATAGACAGCAGGAGGTTTTTGCGCGTCATTTCCTCAAAAAACGAGGTTTTACAGGTCAATTTCGGGCTAAAATATGTCCGGCTGGTAGCCAATCTGGAGAACAGTATGTACGCACTCAGTATCCGGTGGAAGTGAAAGCTTATCGCCAGAATAAAAACCGGGTGTCGATCGGATTAGTGGTGTTAATTGATGCAGATATGGGTACGCTACAAGATAGATTAAGTCAGTTAGCTGGTATACTTGATCAAGATGCTCAGGATAAGAGGCGATCGGATGAGGCGATCGCAATTTTTGTTCCCAAGCGAAATATTGAAACTTGGATACACTACTTGCAGGGAGAAACTGTGAATGAGGAGGATGCTTATGCAAAATATGAGAAAAATGAGGCTGTTTGCAAAACCTATGTTGAGAATTTAGCCGATCGATGTTATGCTCAGGACTTACCAGAAGATGCGCCGCCATCGCTTCAAGTAGCTTGTGGAGAATTACAGCGGCTATTATCACTGTTGGAGCAATAAGTTAATTAGTGAAAGATATTATATAACCGAATGGCAATCATAGTTGTCCTCATCACAAGCCCCTGGATTGATCAGTCGCGTCGATTCTTCAATTATAAAATCTAAAATCTAAAATCGATTGACTGCTGTTGCTGTCATCATTCCCCAAAACCAATCGATTTTGTATCGTTCGATCGCAATTCCTTGCAATCCCTCACTTTGCATCATCGCTTGAAATTCAGCGACTCCATAAGTACGGAAATGAGCGCGGTTAAAACATCGCAGGAAAAAGTCACAAACCTTGCAAGTTAGATAATCATAACACCAATCTGTAATCACTAGACGACCATTGGGTTTGAGAACCCGTTTTGCTTCTTGGAGTGCCTGGGATGGATCTCGAAAGTAGTGAAATGCACTTGTTGAAACGACAACATCAAAACTGTTACTGGGAAATGGCAGGTTGTCAGCACTACCTACTTTTAAATCCACAGATTCAGGTAGCTTCTGTTTCGCAATTTCGAGCATTTCGGCACAGGCGTCTATTCCGAAAACCTCTATTTCTGGAGATACCTGCAACAGACGCTGGATTAAAACCCCGGTTCCACAACCAAGGTCTAAAATACGCTCTCCTTGCTTAATCTCTAGACGGTTGAGTGTTTCCCCGATTGTGGCATTGACATAAAATGACCAACGACTATCATATCGTTTTGCAAGGCGAGAATATTCTGTTTGAACTGGGTCTGAGTACATAATTTTTAATGTTGACAGCTTACACAACAACCTGACTAAAAGCTCAAGATTTTCAACTATTTGCCTTTAGCCTTCACAACCCTAGACTCTAAGGTGAATCCGGGAATGTCTGCCAATTCTGTTTCGCTCAAACTGTATTGTTCGCAAACCAAACTCAGACGAGTCCCAGGACTTGTTACCGCATTCACAGAATGGGTCAAGTCTCCTTGGAAATACACCAGCGTGTTTGCTTCCGGTTTAATTTGTCCAACTTGTTTTTTGTGACAGCGCAACATCAATTCTCCGCCTTGGAGATTTGTCGGCACTTGGACGTACAAAACGCTGACTGTCGCGGGCGGTTCAACTGTTTTGCAGTACGATCGCAAAGATCGATCGATATGCGGATCGACGCGGGAGCCTTCTTTGAGCAGCAGAGGGTTGAGGTAAAAAGCATTGCAAGCTGGCTGCAAGGCTTGGTCTAGATAGGGTTTGAAGTATGGGAAACGCTGTTCGACTTGTGCAATCTCTGAACGTTGAAACACGAGTGAGAACCCTTTTGTACCAATGAAGTCGCGGTTGAGGTTATTGATTGCAAAATAAGGGGATGCGAGAATTGCTCCTCGCAAATCGTTGAGGTAAGTAGTGCAAAAAGCGTTAGGATGTTTGCTATAGTATTTCAAGGCATTCAAAGGTCATAAATTTTCAACGAAAAAAGAGTTTTTTGGCACAGTCACATCGTCCTGGATGCAGAAATCGGGTTTTGCTGCTAAAAAACATGATAGGTGATCGCTCTCGGTAAAAAACCCGGTTTCTTGAATTTTTGCAGATAAATTGAAAATTTGATTTCTTGGAAAGGTTCGATCGCACTTTTAGATAATTAAATCTTATATTTATGCCTAATGTATTTTTAATGTTTCATGTTACGAGTTGTTTTGTAAAAAAATGTAAAAATTTAAATAGGAAAGATTCTCATTTAATAGACGATTTTGCGACTTTTCAGAATTAATTGCTAAAAAGTGATTAAGCTATGGTAATATTGAAATTCTATAGTTTGGCGTAAGTTATAATTTCAAAAAAGCAGGCTCTTCAAATGCAAAATCCTGAAACTATTTTGAAGATTGGAATACCAGCGCTGATTTAGAGTAGAACAAAAAATCTTAGCCCGATCGGAAAGTAAAGTAATGTAAAGGAAAATTTTGTTTTGTATCAAAAGCCGAGGAGCAATCTATGGCAGAGATTGACAGATAACAATGAATATGGTATAGAATCAGAAAATATTTAAGATGTGCCACAGAAATTAAGGGGCAAAATCTAGAAAAAGTCGATCGCCCATAAAGTTTGCCAAAGACTAAAATTTTTGTTATCAGTGAGGTACAATTCACCTGTTCAGGGTAAAGAATGGCTAAATTTAAAAATCATCCTGTAGAAATCAGAAGCTAAGAATCTCAGGGTTTTCGACCGATCGCGAATTAGAAAAAAAACTATGCCTCAAAATATCACCGCAAAACAAATGGGTGTGGAATCAGCCCAAGACCCGATCGCCGTAATGGCAAAAGTCGAAACAGTGCCGACCGAAACAGTCGCAGTGGAGTCCTACGCCGATCGGTTGATGGATGAACTGTTTGAAGGAGTCGATCGAGCATTCGACGGCAACGAAGTGCCATCGGAGTCCGTGCCGCCGCCGGAATTCGTGGCGCTCAAGTCGATCTCGATACCTCAAATTGTGTTGTCGCAGTCGTTGTCGCCCGATCGGCAGCGAGGCGAAAAAGACGTAGCAGCGATCGCCCGTCAAGTCGCCTTAGAAACAACCAAAAAACAGCAATCCAAACAATCATTCGACAGAATCTTGCTGGGAGCAGCCTGTGGTTCGCTACTGCTAGTCATGGGACTTTGGCTGGCAAGTCGATCGGGACTGGTGCGCTTGCCCGTCGCCTCCGCCCCCGCAGGAGAAACAGCGACCGGAACCCCTAAAATAGTTCCAGATACGCAGTTTGTAGAATACGTGCAACGCTCCATAGTGGCGATCGAACAAAAAAAAGCACCCCCAGCCAACTCGCAGCTTGCCGGAGTTCCCGGAGTCAGCACCCCTGGGACGTTGCCGAGCATTTCAATTTCCGGCACGCCACCGCCAACCGCAGGTCTTTCGACAGCAGTCAACCGCATCGCTAATGCCCTAGAACAAGCCGCATCGCAGCCAGGAGCACCTGCACTCCCTGCCCAAGTGGTGATCATTCCCCCTGCTCCGGTGGCTGCCGCTCCTCAAACCGCCGCAGCTTCGCCATCGCCGACGGCCCCAGTATCCGGTCGTGCGATCGCCGCAGCCGGCACTCGAGCCCCCCTCGCGGCCTCCCCTTCGCCCTCCGATTCTGCCCAGCCGAAGATTTTGGCTCGCGAAACCGAGCCAGCACCAGCGCCCGCAGCGGGGCAATCTGCGCCCGCAGCGGGGCCACCGTCGGCACCGGCTGCTGGTACCGCGTCGATTTCCGCGCACACATTGGTGGGTATTTTGGAGTTGGGCGATCGATCGGCTGCTTTGTTTGAAGTAGACGGTGTAGCCCGCAGAATTTATGTCGGCGAAAGCATCGGCGCTAGCGGTTGGACTCTGGCAGAAATCAAAAATCAAGAAGCTGTCATCCGCAAGGGTGGAGATGTGCGATCGGTTTTTGTCGGGCAGAAGTTCTAATTAGTTAGTTGACGGTTGACGGTTGACTGTTGACGGTTGACAGTTGACAGTTGCAGTACCTTTCCTCGTAGTCGAAGGGTCAACTGTCAACTGAATGAAAACCCTTGTGAGGTACAGTCTCATAATTGTCAATTACCAATTAGCCATTACCAATTACCCATTCCCAAACTCATAACTAATGACCAATGACCAATGACTAATGACTAATTAGAACTTCTGCCCGACAAAAACCGATCGCACATCTCCACCCTTGCGGATGACAGCTTCTTGATTTTTGATTTCTGCCAGAGTCCAAC
>JAJAYT010000228.1 GCA_026786085.1 Microcoleus sp. CAN_BIN18
GGGCGGTTTTTTTATTTATTCCCTTTTTTTTTTTTTTGAGTTGTTTGGGGGGCCGATAGCCCCGGGGGCGGCGGTTTGGCCCCACCCTACACAAAGAGTTTATGTGTCCAGAACTATAACAGTTAACAGTTAACAGTCAACAGTTAACAGTCAACATCTAATCAAACTCATTCACTGCTTGCAAATAGTCGATCGCCGCATCGATCCTCGAACCATACTTAAAAGCAAACTGATCGAACCAATATCGCTCATCGGAATTTTTATCCAACTTTTTCAGCCAAACCTGAGCTTGCCTAACTTTCTGTCTCTGCGTTTGTACATCCAACTGCGGTTCCGCAATTTTTGCGGATGGCTGCTGTTCCAGTGAAGTCACTTCCTGAGCTTTATTTGCTTCATCCTCAACCTTAAGTGGTTTCGGTGAAGTAACTTCCTGAGCTTTATTTTGAGCTTCGTACTCAGCCTTAATTTGAGCTAAATCCCGATCCAGAGCACTAGGGTACAAATTTAAATGTGATTTTTCAAGTGTTTGATTTGATGGTATTTCTACTGATGGCAAAGGCACTTGTGTTTGCACCGATGGCTGACTTTTATTTAACTCAGCATTTTTTTGAGATGCTTGATATTCTGCCTTAAGTTCAGCTAACAGGCGATCGATCGATTCCATAACTTAAACCCCGCTAAAAAATGCTGCTCGGCCAACTGGCAAAAATACGATCGCGCGAACTGCGCCCGCCTCCTCAATCTGTGATTGCATTTAGCAATACTTCGGTGAGGGTCATTCCTTCAAGATCATCCATCGTGACAGTATCAACTATATCGAATTTAGCTCCGGCACTTTGCAGTTCGTCATCCAATATCTTGAGAAACTTAGTAGCTTCCGGTGCATTCCCTACTTGAATGAAAGAAATCGCCAGCTCTTCATCTCGATCGAGCTTCCGCGAAGCCTCTATAATTGTTTTCATCACTTCTTTGCGATCGTCTGGTTCGCCGTCCGTCACCACTAATATTGTTTCCCCATTTTGCTTGGTCTTACCGGATGCTTTGCGCTGAAAATAACTGTTCAGAGCGTCTTGCAGTACCGCAGCCAAATTCGTAGTCCCCGAAGGTTCGTTTTCTTGGAAAATTTGCACGACTTTAGCTACTGTTACGTTGTCGTAGCGCTTAAAACGACCGGAAAACAAATAAACGGTCATGCCATCCGGGTCTAATTCTTCGCATTTATTCGCCAGGGCGATCGTCGATTCTTGCATGAGCGCCCACCGACTTTTACCGCCAACCTGGTCTTTCGTGTACATACTGCCGCTTTTGTCAATGATGATTGTATAATCTCGGTTTTGAAGCATAAGATTTTTTGGGTTAATTAAGTTTTTTCAAAAAAGAGTAAAACCAGCGAGCAGAAGCTATCGAACTTTAGTTGCTCGCTGCGTTTTTTTAGTTGATTTGCGATCGCAAATACCGGAATCTAAGCTGCAACTAAGGCATCTTTAAGCGGCTTCCAGGTAAAAACTCGCTCGCCCCCCATCTCCACTGCTATTTTAACTCGCGGTTCCAACGTCGGCAAAACAGTCAAATACTCAATCTCCTGACTAGACAAAATCTGCCCTTCAATAATCCATAGCACCAGTCCTTTTGCTTTCGGTGGCAAATTGTCTAATTGAGTTTGCAACATCGGCGGCAAATAGTACGTATAACCCACAGCCCCTTCATTCCCAGTAGTTTTCTTACCCAAATGCGGTGGCCGCACCCCGTGAACCCCGGTTAAATACATCGCCAAATCGCCCAAACCCCGGGCCGTAATGGTGTAAGCACCGTAGCCCGCAGCTCGCAGCCTTCGCAGGTAGCGCCCCTCAAATCCTCCCTCTAAAGGAACGTACAAGGCTAGAGAGCCCGACTTTTCCAAATCCCGAATCATATCCGAACCACTCGTAATTAGTCCCATAAATTTGTGTTGCGTACTGCGTTAAGTTTGGTCGATCGCCCAAGTGCGAACTGTAAGTATTTTGACACTCCCTAGCCTCAAGGTGTAGGGATTCTTAATTCATCGACTGACCTTTAAGTGCTATGTCATGAAAGGCAATCTTTAAACTTTTCAACCGTGTAATTACACCAATTGATGAGCCTAATTCACAGCAACCCCAGAGGATCTATCTCCAAAAGCTTACTATGATAGGAACCTAGAGTTCGGGTATGCCCTACCCTACTTAACAAATGAACTAAATTATTTGTTTTCTCGTAAGCGAGAATGCGTCGCTCCTCTAGCTGTATAGCGAGTTTTCGCTGCTCTGTGTCCAACAATTGATGCCTAAAAGTGTGTCTTTGTTTCACTTCGGGCAAAGGAGTTTAACCTTGACTTCTGTATTCTAGGACAAAGCCGTCCTAGAAGAAGGCGATGTACTGAGCAGGGCGATCGGATAAACTCCGCCGAAGTGACGGGGTTTTAAACCCAGTTTCTTGATGAATCCTCAAGCTGAGGCGAAATATTATCCTCGCGGCCTTGACAAACGGCAAACACTTCATGTACTATTTTGAATTGTCGCCGTATAAGGATACTAAGTAGCTTGCCGCTTAAGTCCTGGCACAAAAAAGCAAGACCGAGGCAAAACTCGGAGATCGAACAGGTAAAAAACCTCGAATCTCAACCCTTGCAAGGCTTCCACAAGCTAGCTCCCAAATTTAAAACTTAAATTTTAAACACCGAGGAAAGCTGTTGGTTGATAACAGTTAATTGCAGGAACACTGAAATAAATGTTTCTGCACAAGAGCAAGCGGATTGACGTAACTTTCGCAATCCGAAACCTCTTGCGTAAATAAAAGGAAAAAAATCCGTGTCTGTAGGCATTCTTGGCACTAAACTAGGCATGACTCAAGTGTTTGACGCCGAAGGGAGAGCAATCCCCGTCACCGTCATACAAGCAGGGCCTTGTACAGTAACTCAAATCAAAACAAAACAAACTGATGGCTACGGTGCTGTTCAGATTGGATACAGCGAAGTCAAACCAAAGGCTCTCAACAAGCCAGAATTGGGACACCTTGCCAAGTCGGGGGCGAATCCGTTGCGCCACTTGCAGGAATACCGCTTGGAAGATACCAGTTCATTTGAGTTAGGTCAACAACTAAGCGCTGATGCTTTTACACCGGGACAAATAGTAGATGTCATCGGTACAAGCATCGGTAAAGGTTTTGCAGGCTTTCAAAAGCGCCACAACTTCAAACGAGGCCCGATGTCTCACGGTTCCAAAAATCACCGCGAACCTGGATCGATCGGACCTGGAACTACTCCGGGTCGTGTTTATCCCGGGAAGAAAATGGCAGGACGTATGGGCAACGTTCAAGTCACCGTCCGCAAGCTAACAATTGTCCGGGTGGATACAGAGCAGAATCTGTTGCTCATCAAAGGAGCCGTCCCCGGCAAAGCTGGCGCCTTAGTCAATGTTGTGCCTGAGAAAAAAGTTGGGTGGTAGTCATTAGTTATTGGTTATTGGTTATTTGTTATTAGTAGCAATTAACCAATAACAAATGGCAACTCACAAAAAACAACTAATAACAGACAACTAACAACAGACAAAGGACAAAAGATATGGTTAACTGTGTAGTGCGAAATTGGCAAGGCGAAGAAGTTGGAGAAACAACTTTAGAGCTGCGCGTAGCCAAAGAAGAAAATGCCTCTCACATCGTTCACAGAGCATTGACGCGGCAATTAAACAACGCTCGTCAAGGTAATGCTTGCACCAAAACTCGAGCGGAAGTTAGAGGCGGTGGCCGCAAACCGTGGCGTCAAAAAGGAACAGGTCGAGCCAGAGCAGGTTCTATCCGTTCTCCGTTATGGCGGGGCGGCGGTGTGATCTTCGGGCCAAAGCCGAGAGACTTTGAAGTCAAAATGAACAAAAAAGAACGCCGTCTCGCTCTGCGGACAGCATTCTTCAGTCGTACCGAAGACATGATTGTGGTTGAAGAATTTGCAGAGCAATTTCCGAGACCGAAAAGCAAAGAACTGCTGAGTGCGATCGCCCGTTGGGGTATCGAACCCAACAAAAAAGTTCTGTTAATCTTGACAGAACCGCTACTAAACGTGTACTTGTCTGGACGCAACATCGAATTGATGAACGTCATCTTGGCAACTTCCCTGAATGTTTATGACGTTCTTGCGGCTGACAAAATTATCGTCACATCTACAGCCATAGCAAAAATTCAGGAGATTTACGGTGAGTAAAATCGACCCCCGCGACTACGCAGATTTGATCCAGCGCCCGATTCTCACCGAGAAAGCTACCAGGATGATGGAATTGAATCAATTCACATTCGACGTAGCCCCCAAAGCGACAAAGCCTCAAATCAAAGCTGCAATCGAAGAGCTCTTTAAGGTAAAAGTCACCGCAGTCAACACCCAAAACCCGCCGCGTAAAAAGCGTCGCGTTGGCAAGTTTGTCGGTTTCAAACCTTGTTACAAACGAGCAACCGTAACTCTCAAGGACGGAGACTCGATTCGCAAACTCCTATTCCCAGAAGTTTAAAATTTAGTAATAGGTGATCGGCAATGGGTAATAGGTAATAGGTAATAGGTAATAAGAAAGCATGAAGGATGAATTCGGACTTCATAAATTCTAATTACCAATTCCCAATTATCAATTACCTTTTTCCCAATTACAAATTACCTTTTTCCCAATTACCGATCGTAAAATAATGGGCATTCGTTCTTACCGACCTTATACCTCCAGCACCCGAGAAAAAACCGTCTCGGACTTTGCTGAAATTACCAGATCAGAACCAGAAAAGTCTCTAACCAGCAACAAGCACACCAAGCAAGGCCGCAACAACCGAGGCGTCATCACCTGTCGCCACCGGGGAGGCGGTCACAAACGGCTTTATAGAACGATCGACTTCCGTCGCGACAAACACAGCATTCCTGCTACCGTCAATGCGATCGAATATGACCCCAACCGTAACGCCCGCATCGCCCTTTTGTTCTACAAAGACGGCGAAAAACGGTACATCCTGCACCCGCTCAACTTAGCCGTCGGTACAGTAATTGTTTCAGGCCCAGACGCGCCGATCGAAATCGGCAACGCCTTACCCCTGAAAAACATCCCCCTCGGTACCAGTATCCACAACGTCGAGCTAGTACCAGGTAAAGGCGGACAAATCGTCCGTTCGGCAGGCTCCAGCGCTCAGCTAATGGCAAAAGAAGGTAGCTACGTTACCCTCAAACTGCCATCCGGTGAACAACGCAAAGTCCGCGCCGACTGCTACGCTACGATCGGTCAAGTTGGCAACACAGACGCCAGAAACATCAGCCTCGGCAAAGCCGGCCGCACCCGCTGGAAAGGTCGCAGACCAACCGTTCGCGGTAGTGCCATGAACCCGGTAGATCACCCGCACGGTGGTGGTGAAGGTAGAGCTCCGATCGGGCGTCCGGGACCAGTCAGTCCTTGGGGCAAACCAGCATTGGGTGCAAAAACTCGAAGCAAAAAAAAGCGCAGCGACTCTTTGATCGTGCGGCGCCGTCGCAAATCTTCCAAGCGTGGCAAGGGCGGCAGACAAAGTTAGTCATCAGTCAGCAGTCATCAGTCATTTGTTGTTAACTGCTAACTAATGACGAATGACTAATGACGAATGACTAATGACTTCTAACTAATGACTTCTGACTAACTAAAAAAACCATGTCTCGATCGTTAAAAAAAGGCCCGTTTGTCGCAGACCATCTGATGACAAAAATCGAAAGACTCAACGCCGCAGGTCAAAAGCAAGTAGTTAAAACTTGGTCGCGATCCTCGACAATCCTGCCCCAAATGGTAGGTCACACGATCGCCGTTCACAACGGTAGACAGCACGTACCAGTCTACCTCACAGACCAAATGGTTGGTCACAAACTCGGAGAATTCTCCCCCACTCGCACCTTTAGAGGTCACGCGAAAAGTGGTGATAAAAAGGCAAAAAGATAGCCAAATTAGGTGACAGGTAATCGGTAATCGGAAAAACTTTTCCCTAATTACCAATTACCTTTTCCCCAATTACCAATTACCAATTACCCAAACCGAAATGGTTATAGATACCACATCCGAAATTAAGGCGATCGCCCGTTACATACGGACATCCCCCTACAAAGTGCGCCGAGTCCTCGACCAAATTCGCGGCAAAAGCTACCAAGAAGCGCTGATTTTACTCGAATTCATGCCCTACCGCGCCTGCGAACCCATAGTTAAAGTTTTGCGATCGGCAGTAGCCAACGCCGAACACAACGCAGGATTGGACAAAGCCAAGCTCGTAGTATCTCAAGCTTACGCAGACCAAGGCCCAGTCCTCAAACGGTTTAGACCCCGCGCTCAAGGTCGCGCCTACCAAATCCGCAAGCCAACTTGCCACATTACCGTGATAGTAGCTCCGATCGTAGAAGACTAAACAACGGAAAACGGTAATAGGTAACAAACAGCTTAAAGTAGAAAAAAATAGGTAATCACCAATTACTTTTCTTCAAGGCACGGAAATCAAGAGGTAGCAGATAGTTGTTTTTTACTTCTTCCTTCTTCCTTCTTCCTTCAACATCCCTATTACCAATTACCAATTAACTCATCAAATATTATGGGCCAAAAAATACATCCAATTGGTTTTCGCCTCGGCATTACCCAAGAGCACCGCTCTCGTTGGTTTGCTGACGCCAGAAACTATCCAGAACTCTTGCAAGAAGACTATAAAATTCGCAAGTACGTTCGCAAAACCCTCAGCAATGCTGGGATTTCCTCCGTCAGAATTGAGCGGAAAGCCGATCAAATCGACCTAGAAGTATTCACCGCCAGACCGGGCGTTGTCGTAGGTCGCGGCGGAGCCGGTATCGAAACTTTGCGCGTCGGTTTGCAACAGCAACTCGGCAGCAACCGCCAAATCCGCATCAACGTCGTCGAAGTCCAACGAGTAGACGCCGATGCCACACTGATCGCCGAATACATTGCTCAGCAACTAGAACGGCGCGTATCCTTCCGCCGAGTTGTCCGCCAAGCAATCACTCGCGCCCAAAAAGTAGGAGTCCAAGGCATCAAAATTCAAGTCAGTGGACGCCTCAACGGTGCAGAAATTGCCCGTACCGAATGGACGCGCGAAGGCAGAGTCCCCTTGCACACACTGCGGGCAGACATCGACTACTCCTGCTGCACTGCTCAAACCATCTACGGTATTCTCGGCATTAAAGTTTGGGTTTTCAAAGGCGAAATTATTCCCGGACAGGAACAAGAATCTGCACCAAATGCAGCAGTGCCTCGCACCAAACAAAAGCGCCGCCGCCAGCAGTTTGAAGATCGATCGAACGAAGGCTAGTTAATTGTTAACTGTTAGTTGTTACTTGTTAAGTATCAGTTGTTCACGCGCCAACTAGCAATTACCAATTAGCAATTACCAATTACCAATTACCAATTACCCAAATCTCAAAGCCATGTTAAGCCCTAAAAGAACCAAATTCCGCAAACAACAGCGCGGGCGAATGAGCGGTATTGCCACCCGCGGCAACACAGTTAGCTTTGGTGACTTCGCGCTCCAAGCGATCGAACCAGCCTGGATCACTTCTCGCCAAATAGAAGCCGGACGGCGCGCCATGACTCGCTATATCCGCCGGGGTGGCAAAATCTGGATTCGGATTTTTCCCGACAAACCAGTCACTCAGCGCGCAGCAGAAACCCGGATGGGTTCCGGTAAAGGCTCACCTGAATTTTGGGTTGCCGTCGTCAAACCCGGCCGCGGGATGTTTGTAATTTTTGGGGTAACAGAAGAAATACCCCCCCCAGCGCTGGGGTTTGCATCTTTAAAATTAACGATTAAAAACAA
>JAJAYT010000229.1 GCA_026786085.1 Microcoleus sp. CAN_BIN18
CTACCGCGCCCGGTATGACGAGTCGGGGCAGTGGTTTTTTATGTGCCTTAAATGTTGGGAATCGTTCATTCAGTTGACAGTTGACAGTTGACAGTTGACAGTTGACAGCACTTGACAAAAGAAGGAAGAGGATTGGAGTAATGAATAGTTTTCTTTTAATTTCTCGCCTTTAAGGGAGAGGCTTTAAACCAATTCTTTCTGGTAAGTGCAAACAATCCTTTTTACTTCTACGGCGGCACTTGGAAAGCCAGCAAGAAAAAATAGCAATTACCAGCTTGTTCTTCTTTTCTCTTCCTACCCTTCGGGAACGGCTTCGCCGAACGCGTCCTTTGCGTCTTCGCGGTTCAATCATATCAATATCAGTGATTCAGGAGTAAGTAAAATCAACCAATCTCGATCGCATCTTCATACAATGTCTCGATCCCACAGCTAAAATTAACGCTAGCAAACTGAACTTCTTGTCCTTGACTGTAAGGATAAAGCACCCACAAACCCTCTGCATTCCGGCGAAAACACTCTACACTAACTCTTTCTTGATTGATTAATACATACTCTTGCAAACTTTCAGAAATGCGGTAATCAGCAAATTTATCGCCTCTGTCAAAAGCCGCGGTTGTCGGCGATAAAACTTCCACAATTAAGCGCAGGTAGCGAATGAAATCTTCCGCAGCATTTTTATCTCGTTCATCGCAACTCACCGCTACATCGGGATAGTAAAAAAAATTAGATGTCTCCTTCCGAACTTTCATATCTGCCATGTAAGGCATACAACCACTTCCCCGAAGATGGTTTCTCAAAAGTGCAAACACGTTCCCCGTAATAATGGCATGAGGTTTGCTTTCCCCTGCTTTTGCAGGCGTTGCTGATTGACAGTATGAATTAAGTTCTACGAAAAGACTCAAAGGCACAAAAAGTCTGTCTTCGGCAAAGACTAAAAAATGTACATTCATACTCCTGTTCAGCAACGCCAAAGATTTCTGTCAATGCGTAAATCCTAGCTTTGTTGATAGCCTGAACTAATAAGTCTTATAAGAATTCTGTATCTAAATATACACTTTTTGTATAAATCATGACATTTATCAAGTTATCATGACATTAAGGGCTAGATTCAACACCTTACCTACAAAATTTGTAAGCTCCAGAGTTGAGAAGGTACTCCAAGCTTTTACCAGGCTAGGGGCTTTGGTTGTTGGCGTTGGGAC
This sequence comes from Microcoleus sp. CAN_BIN18, assembly GCA_026786085.1. Classification (GTDB taxonomy): domain Bacteria; phylum Cyanobacteriota; class Cyanobacteriia; order Cyanobacteriales; family Microcoleaceae; genus Microcoleus. The sequence goes on from JAJAYT010000229.1 coordinate 1,203, forward strand.
TCCAGCTAAGTTCTCAGATTTTAGTCGTCCGTGAAATGTGATATGAGTTGAAATCTCCCAAATCCATGTCGAAACTCAAAGAATCTTTTAATCACCCCCATACCGAACCAGCCGATCCCGCGATTCGCCTAAAGCAGCATAAAGACCTGTTTTCCTGGCTTTCGATCGCTGCGGGGCTAATTTTTCTACAGGGGTACATGATTGCTCCCCTGATTCCACGTTTGGCTGAAGTTTTTAATGTTCCGGTTCAGGAAATCGGCTTTATCGTTCCAGCCTATATGCTGTCCTATGCACTGATGGCATTATTCTTCGGCCTCCTGTCCGATCGCTTTGGTCGATGGTCTATTATTCGCATCTCGCTTGCTCTTTTTGTCATTTTCACGGCTTTAACTGCCACTGCTCAAAATGCTTCGCAGATGGCAACCTGGCGGCTATTAACCGGGATTGGAGCAAGTGGTGTGATTCCCCTTACCTTCGCCTTAATTGGCGATTTATTCCCGTTTGATCGGCGAGGTGCCAAGCTAGGATTGGTGTTTGCAGCAATGGAAGGGGGAATGGCAGTAGGCTCTGCGGGGGGAGCGATTCTTGAGCCATTTATAGGTTGGCGATCGCTCTTTATAGGTACTGCTGTGCTTGCTGCTGTTGTGCTTTGGCGGCTTCATCCTTACGGCTCTTTATTTGATACACCAAAAGTCACCAAATTACCGCCTATTCGCCAAATCTTTAGGGGATACAGCCAGATATTAGCCACCTTTCGGGGAAAGCGCACATATACTTATGTTCTGTGGAATGGTATCTACCACTCTGGGGTATATACATGGCTAGGGTTGTATTTATCGCAACGGTACAACATGGATGCCTTGAGCATTGGGTTAAACATTCTTGGGTACGGCATTCCCGGTTTATTGCTGAGTTCTTTCATTGGTCAAGCTGTTGATCGGTGGGGACGGCGTTGGCTCGTTCCAGCAGGGTTGGTCATGGCTGCTCTGGCTGGGATTGGAATGATTTTTGAGATTCCGCCAATGGGAACGACGATCGCAGTTCTTATTTTGTCTTTAGGGTATGACCTGACTCAACCGTTGTTTGTCGGAATTGTGACCGATCTCGGAGATGACAACAATTTGGGGCAAACGATGGGACTGAAGGTATTTACTCTCTTTACTGGATTTGGTGTAGGCAGTCTCATATTTGGAGAGCTACTGCGCTTTGGATTTGCACCTTCTCTTGCGATCTTTGGTGGCATTCAGTTGATAGCTGGTTTGATCGCAGTCCCACTATTCTGGCAGGAAGTCCCCTCTCGATTACGGGGTTAGCGACTGTTGCCCAAACCAATGTTGCCTACATCAATACTGCTCAAATCATTGCGCTCACTGGTGGTGAGAACGCTCTTGATACTGTTCTGTTGTAGAGCATCTATAGAGCAATACGCTTGGGTTAGCGCTTTCAGACGAATTTAATTTCACGCATTTATGAGAGTTCCAGACTTGTGAAAGGAAATCAGATTATTCTTATCTGAACCGTATTGTATTATAGCCGTAGCTTGCGGGGCGGGACGCCATCGCCCTTTTTCACCTTTCCCCCAAACTTTTAACGCCGGCGCGGGGTCGGAAGCCGAATATCGCTCTTTTGCGGTTGCGGTTTTTCTTGCAGCTTCATCGTCAAACTAACCCGCTTTAACTTCTCATTCACCTCCAAAACCCGCACTTTCACAACTTGTCCGACTTTGACAATTTGTGTGGGATCGTCTACAAAGCGATCGGCTAATTGAGAAACATGAACCAAACCATCTTGGTGCACTCCCACATCAACAAACGCTCCAAAGTTAGCTACATTCGTGATGATGCCTTCTAATTCCATCCCAACTAGCAAGTCAGAGATTTCGTTAATTCCGGCTTGGAAGGTGGCATATTTAAACTCAGCCCGCGGGTCTCTTCCCGGCTTTTCTAGTTCGGAAATAATGTCTCGGAGTGTGGGTTCACCGACTTTTTCTGTGACATATTTCTTGATGTTTACAGTCTTGATTTTTTCCGATATTTGTGTTATTCCTGTCAGCGGCAAGTCTAAATCCTTGGCGATCGCCTGGACGACAGGATAACTTTCGGGATGGACTGCTGTATTGTCCAGTGGGTTTTCTCCGCCGCGAATGCGGAGAAATCCGGCTGCTTGTTCAAAAGCTTTGGGCCCTAGTTTGGGAACTTTCAGGAGTTGGCGGCGATTTTTAAACGCGCCGTTTTCGTTGCGGTAATTGACGATATTTTTGGCAACTGTTGCCGTCATTCCTGACACAAACGTCAGCAGTTCTTTAGAGGCTGTGTTTAAG
>JAJAYT010000230.1 GCA_026786085.1 Microcoleus sp. CAN_BIN18
CTATAATAAGCTGTTGCGCATTTAAATTGGAGATTTGGGACGCTGCTCAGAGCAACGTCCCACAAGAGTTTTATTGATTTTTGATACACAATTTAAATGTAGAACAGCTTAGCTTGTTTTATAACTTCACGAATCATAAAAATAGAAATTTTTTTACTATATTTAAGTGTCAAAAATTTACTAATTACTAACAAGAAGATTATAAAACGGTTTCGCCAACAATTTCAAATTGTTTAATTTCGCGAGACTCTTGTTTCACTCCTCCAGACATAGCTGCTAGTTGCAAATTCATAAAAGCATTTAAATCTTCTAAATCATACTTGGTCGTTGTTAACATCCGTCGCAGTTGATTTTCGGCTTCAATAGTTAAGTAACCTGCGGTCAGAGCTTGTTGGGCGAGGTCGCGAATCAGTACCATAACACTTTTGGGTTTTATTGCTTGAATAACCTCACTATCAACGGTTTTAACTGACATCGCAGTGATGGCTATTACTCAATTTGTGTGACATTTTTATGAGCCGATGGTGACAGCGGGACTCGTCGAGTGTGACTACGTGTTTGTACGGGTGTGACTGGGATCACGCGGGGGAGTGGAAGAGGGGGAGATGGGGAGTGCGGGAGATGGGGAGTGCGGGAGATGGAAAAATATTCCCTCTTCCCTCTTCCCTCTTCCCTCTTCCCTCTTCCTTCTTCCTTCTTCCTTCTTCCTTCTTCCTTCGGAAGCCTTCTACCTTCAGAAGACGCTCACCGTCTATAATCAGCAAGTTAAATATTTACGGCAAGACTATGGAAGCACCACATAACGATTTGCTACAACAAATAGCCCAACTATCGGAAACTTATCCTAATTTAGCCGATCGACTATCCCAAGCAGCCAAACAACTGCAAAACTCCGGCCTTCCTCCTTCCGACAGCTTACTGCAAGAAATGGCTACCTACAGCCGCAACTTTGCAGAAGTCCAAACACAAGCTCTCGTACAGAATAAATCTGCCCTCGCCCCAGGGGAAATTACTTCCCTCAAAGACATTCAAAACTTAGTCGAAACTGCCGCAGCGTCTGTTGGTAAAGCAGAAATTCGTGACGCAGCCTTGAAAGTGCTCGATCGAGTTTTAGCCATAGCCCACCGCGAACAAAGCGACTTCGGAGCCTTACAATCAGTTCATGCCAAAGCCCGCGAACTTCAGCGCGCGATTTCCGAATCAAGCCCGACTCAACTGCATTCCGACGCAGAATCCTTAGTCAGCGGCAAACATCCAGTTTCAGCAGTGCTCGCCCTGGTAGAACAGCAAGACAAACTAGATGATGAACAGTGGGTGATCCTCGAAGAAACAGTCAGCGCCGCTTTTGGCAAACAATTAGCCGTCGCCATTTCCAGAGGCAAATTAACCATTGCGCAGATGGTAAAAGCAGCACCGCCTAAAGTCGAACCCGCATTTAAAGCAGCGCCAGAACCAAAAATGGGCGCCCAACCTTTGCCGGAAGTGATTATCATCCCGTCGGGAAATGTCGCGCCGAAACAAGTTGCGCCACAAATCCAAATTTTGGAATCCCCCGCCGCGACGGCCCCCATGCACGAGGTGATTATTGTTCCTAGCGTGGAAGTACCTAAATCTCTCCAAACAACTGGCTCCGGCAACATTGTCTTTGGGGCACCTCGCGAGATTCAACAAGCGCCAGTAGAGGGCGGTTTGGGATTGAAAGTGTTGGCGCACATTCAGGGAATTGGCGATCGAACTTTCGGTGCTCAAGAATACGCCGGTACTAAAGCTCAAGGGCGGCGCGTTGAAGGATTTCTGATTAATATCGAGCCACCAATTGCCGCCTTAACAGTCGAGTACATGGCTCACGTCGAAGGTGTTGGCGATACTCCTTGGCTCAGCGAAGGAGAATTGGCCGGTTTTCGGGGTCAAGCGAAACGAATTGAAGGATTTGCCGCGCGGTTGAGCGGGCCGCAAGCTGATAAGTATGACGTATTTTATAGCGCTCACATTCAGAATATCGGCGACACCGATGTGTCCTCCAACGGCGAATATTGCGGCACTCGCGGCAAAGGTTTGAGAATTGAGGGCATCAAAGTTTGGATCGCGCCGTCTGCGAGTTCCCAAGTTGCGGCGGCTGTAGGTTTAAAAGTGTTGGCGCATATTCAAGGAATTGGCGATCGCACTTTTAGCGATAAAGAATATGCCGGTACGAAAGCTAAAGGCCTCCGCGTCGAAGGATTTCAAATTAAAATAGAGCCTCCCGTGCCCGGTTTAAACTTGCAGTACATGGCTCACGTTGAAGGAGTTGGCGATACTGCTTGGATTGATGAAGGGGAGTTGGCCGGTTTCCGGGGCAAAGCCAAGCGCATTGAAGGATTTGCCGCGCGGCTGACTGGGCCGGAAGCTGATAAGTACGATGTATCTTACACCGCTCATATTCAAAATGTGGGCGATACTCCTGTTACTTCTAACGGTCAATATTGCGGCACTCGCGGCAAAGGTTTGAGGGTTGAGGGGATGATGGTTTGGGTTGAGCCGAAAGCGTGATTCAGTTGACAGTTGACAGTTGACAGTTGACAGCGACCTGTATCTGGAAGGAAGAGGATTGGAGTGATGAATAGTCGGATTTTAATTTCCCCCTAAAAGGGAGAGACTTTAAACCAATTCTTTCTGGTAAAAATCAAAAATGAATGGAAAATGCAACTGCAAATTTTCCATTCATTTAAAACCCGGTTTTTTACTCAGAATCAGCATAAATCCTGCCATGAGTTTTGATCGTTAGGACTTCAGTCTTCATCAAACGAAAGAAAACTGAAGTCCTAACGATCGAACCTACCTATTTAATTGTGCTGGTGACTTGTGACATGATATTAATGGTGCAGCAGGTGCGATAAAATTTCTACGGTACGGGCGATCGCACTTGGAGCAGCTTCGCAACCCGTGGCTTCGACGGCGCAGTGGCTGGCGTGGAGTGCGTGTTCGACTGTTTTCGCCCCAGAGTCGATCGCGCCGTCAGCTACAAAACCATTTGCCTCGTACTGGCCCATTTCGGCTTGCATCTTTTTGTTGAACTCAGATTGATTCGGTTCCCAGTTGCGGACTGTTTGCACAATCTCGATCGCAGCCCAAATCAGCATTCCGAGTACGATCGCAGCAATTAAGTATTCCATAGCTTTCTTAAAAGTTGAGGTTTGCTGTGTCTAATCTAGCGTGGCAATTGAAGGCAGACAGGATAGAAAATATCAAAGTCGAGTTCCGATTTCTACCTCTTAGTCTGCGGAGGCAGACTTCGTTTGCGTAGTAGCGATTTCAATCGCCGAATTATCTTCACCCTTGCAAGGCGGCCAAAAGACACAGCAACAAAGCCTCCGTCCACTCAACTACAGCACCGTAAGTATCGCCCGTGTGACCGCCCAAACGGTGGTTAAACCAGGCTCCGGCAAAAATTCCGATCGCACTTCCCCCCAAAGCCATCCCCACCGCCAACAGCCACCGATCGCCCTCTAAGACAACTTGCAGCACGCTCAAACTCAGCAGCAACAGCACTCCGGGGATAAAATCAAAAGGAGAATAAATCGATTCTTTATGAAAAGCTCCCTTTCCCTCCGCCCGGAGATAGGGATAGCGGGCGATCGCCACCAGTTGGCCCCACCTCCCCCAACCGGCGACACCCATCAAAGCCAGCCACCGATAGTTACTCAAGTCCGAGAGCGCGGCAGTTTTCAGCAGGACGATCGCGATCGCAGCCATCGCCCCAAAAGCCCCTGTAACGCTGTCCCGCATCACTTCCAGCCTCCGCACCGGGTCGGGGACAGCCAGCCCGTCCGCCGCGTCCATAGCCCCGTCTAGGTGCAGCCCGCCAGTCACCGCGATACCCAAAACTACTACTAAGGCCGATCGAGTCAGAGCCGGCATACCCAACAACTGCAAGCCCAGATCCGCCAGTCCCAGCATCCCGCCAATCAAAAGCCCGATCGCCGGTGCCAAGCGAGCAATGCCCCGAAACTCCAAAGTCCAAGACATCGGTACCGGCAAGCAAGTATAAAAAGCGACCGCGGCTGCGACGGCAGCGCCCTGATTCCTGAAAAAGTCGATCGTAGAGCGAACCAATTTATCATCCATCATAAGATAGAAAATTTTTCATCTTGTATGCGGTTGCTAATCCATTAGCGTGTGCCAGAATTGGAACTGTAAGAGCCTAGTCCTTTGGAACCGGTATTCCTCCTGGCCGAGATATTTCCCCGGAAAACCTTTGCCGGCAGCGATCCCCAAGCTCCCAATCTCAAATGGCTAAACTCAATACCCGCGTTTCCCGTATCCAGAATTCTAGCTAACTCCGTGATTTCCTAGACGGGAACATACTACAACAGAGGCTTTTGCTCCATGAGTCACGACCAATTGAATAACAGGGTAGTTGCTCTTTGCATCATCGATACTGGCATTGTCGTCAACAAGCGCGATATCAAAAGATTGCTGTTTGATTTAGGACGTGTCCGCTACCTTCACATCCAAGATGGCAAGGTTTACAGCGAAGGGGAAGGTTATGTGCTCGAAGTCTTCGCAAACCCCGATCGTTCTACCCTGATTGCCAACCACGCGCTTTATTTGAACGTGTATAGTTTTGATTACCTGGAAATGAAACAGTCCCCAGAAGAAGGTGCTTATTTTGACCTAATTCAAGAGGGACGGCAGTTGCGGTTAATTCCCCTGTCCAATGCTTTGCAAGAGCAAGTCTCCCGGAATTTAAATGCTGCGGCTTTGGATGCGGCTGTCGATCAGGTACTCTCAGGCAACTGGGATCTGCAATTAGATGAGGATGATTCCCTATTTTAATCGTCAGTCAGTCGATTTTAGATTTTAGATTTTAGATTTTAGATTTACTCTACAGATGAATCTGGAAGCTTGAACTAGGATCTAAAATTTTTTGCCATCCACGACAGGATTCGGAGGATTGTATCCGTTTTTGGGCCCGGTTGTGAGTTTTTTGTCGCGATGTCATCAACAATAGATTACATAACACGGACTGCCGAATAGCGGTTAACGATCGTCGGAGACTAATGACTGAAGACAACGCGAAATTTTCTTTTAAATGTGAGGCTAATTGCAGCCATACCCAAGCGCGTGCAGGGGTTTTTAGCACTCCCCACGGTGTTGTGGAAACGCCTAAGTTTATGCCCGTGGGGACACTGGCTAATGTCAAAACCTTGACGCCGGCACATCTTGAGGACGCGGGTTCTCAAATGGTTTTGGCCAATACTTATCACTTGCACTTGCAGCCCGGGGAAGCGATTGTCGCAGGCGCGGGTGGATTGCACAAATTTATGGCTTGGCCAGGCCCAATACTGACGGATTCCGGCGGCTTTCAGGTGTTTAGCTTGAGCCAAGCGCGGACTATTTCTGAGGATGGGGTGATTTTTCGTTCTCCTCGCGACGGCCGGATGATTAATTTGACGCCGGAAAAATCGATCGAGATTCAGAACGAGTTGGGCGCTGACGTGATTATGGCCTTTGACGAGTGTCCCCCTTACCC
>JAJAYT010000231.1 GCA_026786085.1 Microcoleus sp. CAN_BIN18
ATCAGGTTTAACTGTTCCAGCGTAACTAACCCATACTGCCACAGAATCATCGGCAGTTGGCTGGCATCTTGTTCACCGTGTCGGAGTGCAATGGCGATCGCAGAATTCGATATCGCCAACTCCCCTCGCAAATAATCGATCAGTAGAGCCTTTCCCATGACCTTGACCGCCAGTTTTATACGCTGTTATAAATGATATGTAGTCGATCGGGCTGAATCGGAAGTTTAATTGCTCTAATCTTAGGTTCAGAATACGGCATCGGCTGTGATCGAAATGGCATACAACTTGCGATCGGACTCATATAAACAAGCGATCGCAGTCACAAGAGCTTCCCCCCTCAAAAATTGGCTCGCTTGCTTCAATCAATTGATTTAAAATGGCTAAAGTCCTAGCTGAAGTTGAACTCCCGCTCCTGTGCCGCTGTCGTTGGGTTTGAGAGGTAAGGGATTTCCTAGACGCTGGGCGTCGGAAGGAGTAGTGATAAATTCCAATTCCGGGCCGACTTTCAGGCGAAATGTATCCCCCAAGCTGCGCTCCCGAATAGCAGAATTAGCCGCCGTTTCTCCTTCACCAATCAAGTTTTGGTAATCCGAGTCTACGGTTCTGTCCTCCACAGTTCTGAGGGAATCCCCAGATAAAGTCGTTTCCGAATTTTGGGGCCCTGATTGCAGTCTTTGTTGGGCGAGAACCGCCGGGGTCAAACCGATCAAAATTGAGCTTAGTCCGAGAGCAATGCCAAGAGTAGTAATAACTGCATTCACGATCGATCCCTCCGCTAGTTGCATCCTATTACTGCTTATTGTACCCAGCCGGAATTAAGTTGGTATCTATCAAAAGTAGCTGGTTGTGGAGATATCAATTAAAGTTCCGGCGAAAACTTGTAAATTGCGATCGCACTCCGACGCTCAGAAACCGCGTTTTTTACTGGATGTGCCGGATGTGACGAAGTGTTGCTGTGAAAAAAAACCCGGTTTCTGGCCAAGCGAGTGCGCGAGCAAACTACCCAATCTCAAATCTCAAATAGTATCAGCCTTCTTAGAGTGCGATCGCGAAGTGATTCGGTAAAAGCTCGATCGCCTGTTCCCAAAGCGCACGATCGCGCTAAGATGACGGTGGCAGTCGTTAAAAATTCAATTACCAGCGGCAGATTATAAGTTCTTAACAGCAGATTGCCTACTAAAACCATCTCAACTTCAAAATCTGCGCTCATCAGGTTGTACTTTACCAAAATGTTGTGGGCTCGTAATATTTCTGCTTCACCATGCCAATCAGATATCTGACCGACAAGATTTTAAAAATGTCGGGCAAAGTGCCAATTCGCGTCCTCCTTGTCGTGCCTTTTGCCCTCCAGACTTTCGCTGCGGTAGGGCTGACGGGGTGGCTGTCGCTGCGGAACGGGCGCATAGCCGTCAACGATGTTGCTGCGCAACTGCGGGCCGAAGTCACATCGCGCATCCAGCAACACATTCATAGTTATATCGAAACGCCACACCAAATCAATCAACTCAATCTCGATGCCATCCGTCTCGGCATTTTGAACGTGCAGGATGAAGTTAGCTTGCGCAGCTACTTCTCCAAACAACTCCAAACGTTCGATCGAATTAGCTACATTCAATTCGGCTCCGAACAAAAAACTTTTATTGGAGTTGAACGCCTCGACGATGGCAAGCTGCAAGTTCGGATTTCTAATAAATCTACTGGCTATAACTTTCACAGCTACGCGCCATCCGAATTCGGCGAACCAACTAAGCTATTAAAAATTACTCCCAACTACGACCCCCGCCTCCGACCTTGGTACATAGCTCCGGTGCGGGCCCGCAAGCCGATATGGACTAAAATTTATACTTATTTTGACTCTCCCAAACTAGCGATTACGGCCGCACAACCAGTTTACGGCAAGGATAACAAACTGATTGGAGTTGTGGGTGCGGATTTGCTACTTTCCCAAATCAATCAATTCTTGGGCAGTCTCAAAATTGGTAAATCAGGACAGACTTTTATTGTAGAAAAGTCGGGAGAATTGGTGGCAAATTCTACTCCAGAAGCGCCGTTTATTGTTAGCAACGGCGTTCCGAAACGAATTGCTGCAACTCAAAGCAACAATATTTTGATTCGATCGACTGCCCGGTATTTGAAAGAACGCTTTGGGGATTTGAGCAAGATTGACGGCACTTATCAGCTAGATTTTGCGATCGACGGACAACGGCAATTTCTACAGGTGACACCCTTTTCAGACAGCAGGGGCCTCGATTGGTTGATTGTGGTGGCGGTTCCCGAAGCCGATTTTATGGAAGCGATTAACGCTAACACTCGCTACACTGTGTTGCTGTGTTTCGGTGCTTTGGTGGTGGCGATAGCTATTGGGAGTCTAACTTCCAGGTGGATTGTGATGCCGATTCAGCGTCTGAGCAAGGCTGCGGAGGCTTTGTCGCGGGGAGAATGGGACTCGATGGCGGTAGATCCCCGCTTGATGGCGTCTGTAGAGCGGGAGGATGAGGTGGGTGTCCTGGCTCGCTCTTTTAATACGATGGCCGGTCAATTGGAAGAGTCGTTTACTACTCTCGAAGAGCGGGTGGAAGCTGCGATTGCTGATAAAACTAAATTAATTGGCTCTCTGAAAAAATCTCAGCAAAAACTCGCTCTCCACCTCTCTCAAACTCCTTTAGGGGCGATCGAATGGGATATAAACTTTGAAGTTACCGACTGGAATTTGTCAGCCGAAAGAATTTTTGGATACAACCGCTTGGAAGCAATGGGATGCCACGGAGTCGATCTAATAGTTCCTGAAAGTGCTAAGGAGTATGTTAGGGAACTATCTATAACTTTGCTCACTAATCAAGGAGGTATTAGTAGCATTAACGAGAATATCAGAAAGGACGGGCAAATTATTCTTTGCGAGTGGTACAATACTACTTTGGTTGATGCTGACGGCAGCATCATCGGGGTGGCATCGCTGATTCAGGACGTAACCGAGTTTCACAGTGCTGTGGAGCAGTTGCGGGCCAGCGAGGAACGGTTTCGCCAGTTGGCAGAAAATATTAATGAGGTATTTTGGATTAGAGAACCCCATCAACAGCACATAGTTTATGTGAGCCCTGCTTGCGAGAAAATATGGAATTTGAGCTATCAGAGTTTGCTGTCAAAACCGGAGGCTTTTTGGGATGCTATTCACCCGGAGGATCGATCTCGCGTCAAGGTTGCTTTTGAAAAACAGGTGCGGGGCGATTATGATGAGGAGTATCGGGTAGTGCGATCGCCTACGGGGGCTACAACGGACGGTTCAGTTTGCTGGGTGCGCGATCGGGCTTTTCCAGTCCGCAACGAAACCGGAGAAATTTACCGCATCGTCGGCATTGCTGAAGATATTACCCAGCGTAAATTAGCAGAAGAATTCCAAAAAGTAGCTCAAACCGCCCAAGCAGCCAGCCAAGCCAAAAGCGCCTTTTTAGCCAATATGAGCCACGAATTGCGGACTCCCCTCAACGCCATTATCGGTTACAGCGAGATGCTCAAAGAAGACGCCGAGGATTTAGGCCACGAAGATTTTATCCCCGACTTGTACAAAATTCAAACGGCCGGCAAACACTTGCTATCTTTAATTAGCGACATTCTCGATATTTCTAAGATAGAAGCGGGGCGGATGGAACTTTATTTGGAAACTTTCAACCCTGTTAATTTAATTGACGACGTAGTTTCCACAGTCGAATCCCTCGTGGAGAAAAATTCTAATAAGTTTGAAATTGATTGTGCGACGGACTTGGGAATGATGTATGCTGATGTTATTAAAACTCGGCAAATATTGCTAAATTTACTCAGCAATGCAGCCAAATTTACGAAAGGTGGCACTATTAAAATCAGCGTTGAAAGAGTGACAAATCAAGGGTCAAAAATTCAAAAACTAGAAGACTCTTCCGACTTGGTAATTTTCCGCGTAGCTGATACAGGCATTGGAATTCCCGCCGAACAATTGCAGCATTTATTTCAAGCTTTTATGCAAGGTGATGCCTCAACCACGCGCGAGTACGGCGGAACGGGTTTGGGATTGACGATTAGCCGTCATTTCTGCCTGATGATGGGTGGTGATATTCAAGTCGAAAGTGAATTGGGTTGTGGTTCTATTTTTACAGTCTACTTACCGGCGCAAGTTGAATTATTGGATAAGACGGCGGTTGAAACCGCGTCTACAAAAACGAAGTCCGCCTCCGCGGACTGAAGAAAATAGCGTAATTTCAACCGCCCGGTCTTCTTCTCCTCCTTCTTGCTCCTCCTTCTTGCTCCTCCTTCTTCCTTCTTCCTTCTTCCGACTTCCATCGGACTGAAATCCGTTACATCCGTTACATCCGTTACATCCGTTACATCCGTTACAGAATCCGCTGCCGAACTTCCTTCTGCCTTCTGCTATACTTCCCGTTTCTGCCGCCCCAAAAGTTGAGCTGCTAATACACCGCCTGCAAAGCCAAAGAAATGTGCTTGCCAAGAAACTCCGGGCTGGGATGGCAAAACTCCCCAAATTAAACTGCCGTAGAAGAAGCCAACAATTAAAGATATCAAAAGTGAAGTAAAACTACGTTCAAATAAGCCGCGCAGTAGCAAAAAACCGAAGTAGCCAAAAATCAAACCGCTGGCACCAATGTGCACGGAATTGGGCGCGCCTGTCAGCCAAACTCCCAATCCGCTAACTAGCATAGTGACGGCACTTACGACAAAAAAGTCGCTAACTTTCCGCAGCATAATCAACCAACCAAATGTTAAGAAAGGAAGAGTATTACTGGCTAAGTGAGCAAAACTGCCGTGCAGAAAAGGCATCAACAGGATGCCTTCAAGTCCATCGATGCTGCGTGGGCGGACTCCGTAGGAATTCAGCGCGCCTCGGAAGACGAATACATCAACGATCTCGATAATCCAGAGAAGGGCAACGAAGCCGCCGAGTATGGCGGCGTGGCTTTGTAATTCGCGGGTGATAGATTTGGTTTCTGGGTTGCTCATGGGTGGTGAGGGCGGTGATACCGATTATTTCTAATTGTAGGAGTTTCTGGGCGATCGCGAGCAAAGATAGTTGCCGCGAGGTTTCAGGGTGTTTTGCAGCAGAGCTTATATTTGTAACTATCATCACTTTTATCAAAAGTTCCGTATTTTCACGCATAGAATATTTCAGACAAAGGTGTCAGAATTAGTAAAGAACTGTAAGAAGAGACTCAACCAAAGGTAGGTTAAAAACTCCAGGAACTAATTTTATCGCACGAAGTCATTAATTCAAGAAGTTCAATCCGGTAAAGCAAAACGGGCTGCTGTAGATACTGATTGTAGATAAAAGCAAAAACTCTACAAAGGGTTCTTGGCACCTCGTTATAAGAGAGGAACAGAGCAAAATGAATGTATTTAAGCATACAGTACCCGATCGCATTCTGTCAATTTGGGTATGGGTTGATCGACCAGAAACCGTAGTTAGTGTCTCTACAAATCCTCAAAATTACGGTCAAAAGCCGCGCTTTGACTTATGGCATCCGCTGAAACAGTGGCTGGATAGCGCCGAAATTAAAAGTCAAAAATTGGCTCGATTCTTGTGTAAATTTATTCCGTCGCAGTGTCCGTTTGAACGGGAAGTCAAAATTGGCGATCGCACTTTATTTTCCATTCCGCCGTTGTGCAAGTTAAATCCGCTTTACGAGCAAGTGGTGGGGCTGCGCTTTCGTGCTTTGTGTTATTTGGCTGACGAGTGCGGCGTGGATGTGACTCCCTATTGTTAATTCTCCAAAAACCTTAATTTCTAACTCTCTTTTTCGCCCTCCCTTCTCCTTGTTGGGGAGGGTTTTTTGTTGTTTTGTGCGGGCGAATTAGCGATCGGAAGTGCGATCGCACTTTCGGAAGCTAATACAGCAGATTTCACGTTGGTAGGGGCGGTGCTAAGAGTGCCCGCCCACTAAGACCTAAAATCTGCTGCGACGCTCCAACGGAGGACTTTAGTCCTTACTACGAACCTATTTGGAGCGACTATCGCTGTCTTTTTCTTCTTCCCTAATATCCTTGAAAATATGCCAAAACAAGCAAACAATACCAATCCCAAATC
>JAJAYT010000232.1 GCA_026786085.1 Microcoleus sp. CAN_BIN18
GTACGATCGCTCTCCCTAATATTGATTGCAGCCCCAGTCGTCCTGAGTAGCTGTCAATCTCAACAGCCGACTGCCACAACTACTCCAGCGGGAGGATCAACAGCAACAACGGCGGCTGACACCACGCAGAAACGCGCCATCAAAGTCAATCCCTCTTGGCTGCTGCAAGGCGATAATGCACCGCTGACGATCGCCATTGACAAAGGCTATTTCTCAACAGAAGGATTGGATGTCAAAATCGAGCGGGGCTACGGTTCCGCAGACACAATCACCAAAGTTGCAGCCGGTCAGTTCGAGCTCGGATTTGGCGATATTTACTCGATGATGGAGTTCAACGCCAAGAATCCCAACGATCCAGTAGTAGCAGTTGCAGTCCCTTACAATCGATCGGCTTTTTCCATTGTCAGCCTCAAGTCAAGCAACATTGCAGATCCTAAAGGATTAACAGGCAAAAAGCTAGGAGCTCCCGCAGGAGATGCACCGCGCAAACTGTGGCCAGTATTTGCCGAAAAAGTCGGCGTGCAGCCCGACAGCGTAGAGTGGACTACAATGGAACCAAAGCTGCGGGAAACATTACTAATTAAAGGCGATATCGATGCAGTGAGCGGATTTGCCACAACCATCATCCCGGCATTAGAAAAAGCAGGCAAAAAGCCCGAAGATATAAACGTCTTCTACTATAACGAGAACGGTCTAGATTTGTACGGAAATGCGATCGTGGTTAAAAAAGCGTTTCTCGACAAGAATCCCGAAGTAGTCAAAGGATTTTTGAGAGCGTATTTTAAAGGACTGCAAGACACATTAAAAGATCCAGCAGCCGGATTAGAATCTGTGGTAAAAGCGGGAGATAGCTTGATGGATAAAAACGCCGAAAAGCGCCGCCTGCAAATCGCCTTAGAAAGGCTCTACATCTCTCCAGAAGTTGAAAAAGTTGGTTTGGGCGGAGTCGATCCAACCCGTCTGGAAGCGACAGCCAAACAAGTAGCAGGAGCCTTAAAAATAGAAGCTCCCCCAATAAATAAAATATTCGATGAAAGCTACTTGCCTCCTCTAGAGCAGCGAGCTTTACCTCCAGCAGCAGAGCGCAAACCGCTGATTTAAAAATAGATTGAATCGGTGATTGACTCGAAGTAAATTAACTGGTAGGGTGCGTCAGTTAAAACGTCTGAATATAGAGCAATGATTGTGACTGACGCACCCAATTAACTATCAACTAGAAGATCGAGTAGGTCTCAAATTTCGTGTATTTCATATCTACGGTGTGAGGATGATGTCTAAATTTTTGTCTTTCCAAATCCTGCTGACAGCAACGCCAGCAATACTTTGTATTAGCTTGCTGCATTCTCCAGGAAGTTATGCGGCAGAAATGTCTGCTACTGAAACTCTAGAATTAACTGACTTGCCTTTAGTTGAAGTTGCTGAGTCACAAAGTGCGATCGCCCAAATTGACACAGCGCCAAATCCACGGGTAACGCCAGAAACCACGGCTGATGTCAAACCCGAAAATAAAGAAAAACCCGAAAGTATTTCCCTCGCAACAGAAAGCGAAAAAATAGCAGAAATTTCTCAAGCCAACGATGTCAATGCGACAAATCTAGCAACGGAAAAACCTGGCGCACTACCAATTGCGATCGAGCCAAATGCAGCACAGGCAAATCCTGCGCTAACCCCAGAACAAACTGTTGAGATTTCACCAAAATCAACAAACCCAGAAGCGGAAGTCGCCGCAGTTTCCCCACCAAATAATCTCCCACCTACAGATACAGCAAATCAAAAATCCAGCGAATCAAACCTCTTATCAGAATCAATTGAAAGTCCAGAAAATCCCGCGCCTGCAAGCATCGCTGAAATCTCAGAAGTAGACAGCCTAGAAGTAACCGATCCTTCATCCACGCCGGAGATCGAACAAGTTACTTCTGTTTCCCAACTCAGCGATGTTAGACCAACAGATTGGGCATTTCAAGCACTGCAATCATTAGTTGAACGCTATGGCTGCATAGCGGGATATCCCGACGGAACCTATCGAGGAAATCGAGCGATGACTCGCTACGAATTCGCCGCAGGTTTGAATGCGTGCCTCGATAAAGTTGCTGAGTTGGTAACAGCAGGAACCTCGAATTTAGTTAAAAAAGAGGATTTACAGAAACTCCAGAGACTGCAAGAAGAATTTGCGGCAGAACTAGCCACACTGCGCGGTAGAATTGATGTATTGGAAGCTCGCACGGCGAATTTAGAATCGAATCAATTCTCAACTACAACGAAACTTAATGCTAACGTTTGGTTAAATCTCACATCAGCTTTTCCGACAGGCGATATTAGGGCAGAACGCAGCCGGACTGCCCCGAATAGCCCCTTTGCTGCCCCTACTCGCGATGCCAACAATCGACCTACTCGCGTTGAGCGCGGGCAGCCTGAAACTACTTTTAGTTACTATGCTTTTTTGACGCTAAATACTTCGTTTACAGGCAAAGATTCGCTGGTGACTCAGTTGGTTTTAGGCAACGGCAACTCGCCTGCAAACGAATTGGTTTCGGCTGGTTTTTACAACTCGTGGGGAACGCCTTTTTTAGATCAAACTGGCACGCCGACGGCTAATGTTGTGGGAATTCGCGAGATGTCCTACACGTTTCCAGTAGGAGATAAAGTCCAAGTTGCGATCGGGCCGCGATTGAATTATTATCGATACTTTGATGGCAATCGTTTCACGTTTTTCATGAAAGGGGCAACGAGTTTTAACTCGAACGGCAGTACACTGTTAAATGCGGTCGATCGCGGTTCTGGTGCTGCTGTTACTTGGCAAGTTGCCAAGCCGCTTAAGTTGACGGCTGCTTATATGGCTGAAAATACAGAATTTTTGAATCCTGCGGTATTCAATACTGCTAGCAATCCTAGTGATGGTTTGTTTAACAGTTCCAATACGATGACAGCGCAGTTGGAATACGCCCCCACCAACTCTTTTAATCTGCGGTTGATTTACGCGCGATCGAGCCTCAAACCTTATAATGGATTTATTGGCGGTGCTGTGGGCGAACCGCTACCTTATGGCTATGCGGATGACGGTTTTGGGGGAAGAGTTAGAGACTCTGGTGCCGATGCTTTTGTGGTCAATTTTGATTGGTTGCTGGGTCGAAATTTTGGTTTATTTGGGCGGTATTCCTACGGGCAGCTTGAGGTGAATCCGGTAAATCGCGATCGCTCTGGCGGCGACATTAAAGTACA
>JAJAYT010000233.1 GCA_026786085.1 Microcoleus sp. CAN_BIN18
CCCGTTCATGTCGTCAGAATAACCGCCGCCAATGACGCAAGCGACGGGATAACCGCCTGAACAGCAAGTAGACAAAACTTGCATTTCGCGACGAAATAAACCCGTATCAGTTAAAGCTAATTTTCCCAATTCAAACACGTTCAAATTAATCCCACCGATAACAATACCTTCCGTATTGGAACCTTGTCAGCAGGTTAGAAGTCAAAAGAGAAAAGTAAAATCAGCAACGAGTAAGTATGTCTATTGAGGGGTGAAAGTTAGCGTGGTTGTTGGGTAACATCAAACAAATGAACAGCGTTCGGTGTTTGATGTTACCCAAATTTTCGGCTCCGAAAATTTAAATTTAATTCTCGACTACCATCAATTCAATAAATTAGGATGCCAGCTATGCAAGTTAATTCAAAAACTTCAGAAAAAGTCGTCGAAAAAAAACAGGCTTTAGAGTTTCTAGAACCCATTAGCAAGCGTTATCTGATGGTGATGAATATCAGATCCACCTGCGATGAAAAAGGTGACAGGTATCTCGATCCAATGTGGGCAAAAGACCTAACCGAACACTTCAAGTATCTGAAAGACTTCACCCTAGCAAGTCCTTGCCAACAAGAAAAATCCCCAGAAAACGAGATTGCCGTCAACCGCGAACCATCCTTTTCTAACGTTGAATTCATCGACCTTCCCTGCCCAAACAGCTACAAAGACGCAATATTGACTCTACCTGCTACAGTTGCCAAACTTTGGAGTGCGATCGGCAAAGCAGATATTGTACACACTTGCGTAGCAGGCTGGCCAATTCCTATGGGCTGGTTAGTCACACCAATAGCCCTGATTCAGCGAAAATTTTACGTACTCGTAGTCGAGTCCGCACCGTGGCGTCTGGAACCAGGCAAAACCATAAAAATCAAAGACAAAATCATCGCTTATGTATCGGAAATAGTCAATCGCTGGTGCGTAAACAATGCCAATTTGACAATTTTCACACAATCGGAATACCAGCAGAGTTTACTGACCAAGCGACAAGAACGAGGTCATATCATCCATGCTTCTTGGATAGATGAAGAAAATATCATTTCTGAATCCGATTCAGCCCAAATATGGCACAGAAAGATATCTCCATCAACCAAACTCAAACTGCTATTTGCTGGCAGATTAGAGTCCAGTAAAGGCTTGTTAGTTCTGATGGAAGCAATGAAAATTTTGGACGACAAAAACATTGCTGTTAATCTCGATATTCTCGGCGACGGCTCACTGTTAAACCAATGCAAAACACTTAGCAAGAATCTACAAAAATCGGTTAATATCCAATTTTTGGGAACGCTTCCTTACGGCAAAGAATTTTTTCGACTGCTGCAAGAATATCACGCCGTTGTAGTTCCAAATCTTTCAGACGAGCAGCCCCGGATTGTTTACGATGCTTATTCCCAAGCACTACCGGTACTCGCCAGCAACACAGACGGACTGCGCGACTGCATCCTAAACGACACAACAGGTGTAATGGTTAATGCTAACGACCCTGTGGCCTTAGCAGATTCGATCGAATGGTCAGCGCAAAACTTGCCGAGGCTTGAAAGTATGGGCAAAGCATCTCTCCAGAAGGCTCACAGCATGACACACCAACAAATGCACCGTTCGCGGTGGGAGCTTTTATTGAAGATGTTGCAATCCTCCAAGGTTTGAATTTAGCTCGCGGCTTTTATGAGTGCAAATTTTAAGTTTAGTTGTTGTCTCTTGCTCTCGGATCGTTTAATGGCGGGGCTTTCCACTCCCCGCTGAGAGTTTTGACCCGAAAAAAAGAAAATCTACTGCACGTCCGTTCACAGGTGGTAAAGTAGGAGGCGGATCTAAAGTCTCCGATCGCCCAATACTTGCCAAAGACCACAAGCTGAGCTAGAAAAGTCAATAAAGAGTATTGCCCTTATGTCCAATGCCAGTGCGTCTAGTCAGCCGTACTCATTACTCGTAGTGATTGTTAATTACAAGACGCCCCGTCTGACAATCGACTGCTTGCACTCTCTAGTCGGCGAAATTCGATCGCTCCCAAATACCCGCGTTGCAATTGCCGACAACGATTCTGGCGATAACTCAGCCTCCGAAATTGCAGGCGCCATCGAAGCAGAAGGCTGGAGCGAATGGGTATCCTTCGTGCCCCTAGACTGCAACGGCGGATTCGCCTTCGGCAACAACGCCCTGATTCGTCCCGCCCTCCAATCCCCCAATCCCCCGCCTTACATCCTCCTGCTCAACCCAGACACCATAGTTCGCCCCGGTGCCCTAAAATCTCTAGTAGATTTCATGGACGCTCATCCCTTCGCCGGAATCGCCGGCAGTCGCTTAGAAGACCCCGACGGCACGCCCCAGGAGTCAGCTTTCCGGTTTCATAACATCTTGACTGAACTCGATTTTGGTTGGCGGACAGGCTTCATATCCAAGCTATTGGCAAACTGGGCCGCAGCCCCTCCAATTTCCCAAGAAATCTGTCAAACTGATTGGGTAGCTGGAGCCAGCATGATCGTCCGTCGCGAAGTATTTGAAAAGATTGGCTTGATGGATGAAGCTTATTTCATGTACTGCGAAGAAATGGACTTTTGTCTGCAAGCTAACAAAGCTGGCTGGAGTTGCTGGTATGTACCTGAAAGTCGCGTGGTTCACCTAGTAGGTCAAAGCTCAGGTGTCACCGACACCAAAGCCGCCCCTAAGCGACTGCCACAGTATTGGTTTGATTCCCGGCGCAGGTACTTTATCAAAAACTACGGCTTGGTTTACACAGCATTAACTGATGTCTCCTGGGCTTCGGGCTTTGCAGCCTGGAGGGTGCGCCGCGTACTTCAAGGTAAGCCGGACGGCGACCCACCAAACTTACTCACGGATTTTGTGATGAATAGTGTATTTTTTAAGGGAGGTAAGATTGAAGATTCAAAAAACTTTTAAAGGGTGTTTTTCAGTTGACAGTTGACAGTTGATAGTTGACAGTTGACAGTTGACAGCGATCTCTACTTGGAAGGAAGAGGATTGGAGTAATGAATAGTCTTCTTTTAATTTCTCCCTACAAGGGAGAGGCTTTAAACCAATTCTTTCTGGTAAATAAATTAAAGCCAGAGAAACTAGGTTTATCCTGGCAAGCCAAAGATTGCTTAATTCACCCAGCATTCATATTTTAAATTGAAGAATCCGGGTTGAACATCCCTGAAAAAAAAGAGAAACATCTGACGATCGGCGGCATCTAGTAATAACTTAAACCAGACAGAATGTTGAGTACAGCTTATGGTAACGCAGCCAAACTTAATCGCAAGTGAAAATCAAGTAGAAACCCCTGCACTGGGATTGTGGCAGCAGATTCAAGAAGACTGGATCGCTCATGGTCGCGATTGGACAAAACCGGGATTTCGGGCCGTAGCAGTTCAAAGATTCGGTGTCTGGAGGATGCAGGTAGAACCAAAACTACTGCGAGCTCCGTTGAGCATTCTGTATCGATCGCTCTACCGAAAAGTCCGCAACACCTACGGCATAGATTTACCGTACACAGTCAAACTCGGCCGCCGCGTCGTGATTGAACACGAAGGCTGTATTATCGTTCACGGACACTGCACTCTTGGTGACGACTGCATTATCCGCCAAGGCGTAACTCTGGGGAACCGTTATTTAGACAAGCCTCTAGAATCGCCTCAATTGGGCGATCGGGTTAATATCGGTGCTGGAGCAAAAATCCTCGGCAAAGTCAACCTGGGAGACGATGTAAATATCGGTGCCAATGCAGTCGTTTTATCAGATGTTCCCGCAGGTCAAACTGCCGTTGGCATCCCTGCCAAAATTCTCAAATCTCGTCCTCCTGAACATAATACTTAAATCAATTTAAGGTACACTCCATAAATCGGTACAATAGACATATCCAATAATTATTGTGAAACAGGTTCTCCTAGCCTGTTCAAAACAGGTTTTTTTGGAGATGACTAATTATCTACATCATCAAAATATTCCACAAATAATGGTTGAGTCAATCACTAAGCCAACGGTTTCTGCTACAGAACCAGACTGGAGCCGCGAAAAATCTAGCAGGTGGTGGCAACCCAGTTGTCAACTGCTTAAGTCTCTCCGCAATTATCAAAAATGGCAGAAGTATGGTGGAATTTTGGGCTATTTATTATGCCGATTGAATGTCATCCAGCATCGATTCTGGACCGTTGTAACTGGAACAGACATCCCTTTAAACTGCCAAATAAAAGGAGGACTGTTACTGCCTCATCCTAATGGGGTTGTCATTCATCCCAGTGCCTCCATTGGCCCTAACTGTCTGATTTTTCAACAAGTAACAATTGTTAGTGATGTCAAAATTGGCGGTCACGTAGATATCGGTGCAGGAGCGAAAATTATTCGCTCCATAACCATCGGCGATCATGCTTTGATTGGTGCTAATGCTGTGGTGATTTGTGATGTGCCACCAGGTGCAACCGCAGTCGGAATACCAGCAAAAATCATCAAAAAAAAGACTCATGAAGTCTGAAAAATTCTTTCTAGAAATCTCATAAAAATTAGGAAATTAGCTAGACTTCTACTAAGATATCAAAAGAAATGCTCAGTAGTTGCATTCAAGAGGTAAAACTTGAAAAAAATTGGATTAGTAGCGATCGGACGAAATGAAGGCCAGCGCCTCCGCGAATGCCTAGTCTGGGCCACAAACAAAGTTGCCCGCGTCGTCTACGTCGATTCCGGCTCAACAGACGGTAGCCTAGAGTTAGCCCGATCGCTCGGAGCCGATACAGTAGAACTCGACTTATCCACACCCTTTACCGCCGCCCGCGCCAGAAACGAAGGCTTTTTCCGCTTGCTGGAACTAGCACCAGACATCGAATTTGTCCAATTTGTCGATGGCGACTGCGAATTGGTTGACGGCTGGCTCGATCGCGCCCAGCAAGAACTCGCAGCAAAACCAGAATTAGCTGTAGTCTGCGGGCGTCGGCGCGAACGATACCCCACAGCCACCATCTACAACCAATTGTGCGATATTGAGTGGGATACCGCGATCGGCGAAACCACAGCCTGCGGTGGCGATTCCATGATCCGCGCCACAGCATTTCAGCAAGTCGAAGGTTTCAATCCCGCACTAATCGCCGGCGAAGAACCAGAAATGTGCCTACGGTTGCGCCAAAAAGATTGGAAAATCCTCCGCTTAGATGCAGAAATGACCATGCACGACGCGCAAATGACCAGTTTCACTCAATGGTGGAAACGTTCTCAAAGAGCAGGTTACGCCTACGCTGAAGGCTCCTGGATGCACGGCAAAAAGCCCGATCGCCATTGGGTCAAAGAAACCAAAAGCATCTGGCTGTGGGGATTAATCATACCAGCGCTAGCCTTAACAATGGCATTACCAACAAAAGGCTGGAGCCTGTTACTATTGAGTGGCTACCCCTTAGTAACCTATCGCACCTATAACTATTATGTAAAGCATCGGGAGATCGGAACTAAAGATGCAGCCATCTACGCTTTGTCTTGCATATTAGCCAAATTTCCCCAACTACAAGGTCAAATCCAGTTTCACCAGCGCCGATTGCTGGGGCAGCAGAGCAAACTAATCGAATACAAAACAACCAACTCTATTAATTCAGCCAGCTAGAATTACAGCTAACTTCCCTGAAAGTCAACCCCTGAGTAGCAAACAAATGAGTCATAAAAAATTAAAAGTTTTACTAATCGTAGAACAGTGCAATCCAGACTGGGCATCTGTACCTTTAGTGGGCTACAATTTTTTTCATAAAATTAACAACTTAGTTGATGCAACCCTAGTTACCCATATTAGAAATAAACCAGCGCTTGCCAAACACCCGGAATCCGAAAAAATTTTCTACCTTGAAGAAGGAAATCTCAGCAAACAATATTATAAAATAGTCGCCAAGATTACTGCCAATGGGCGAGTAAATTGGCCTCTTTATAATGCCTTGAGCTACCCAATTTATGAAGAATTTAATCAGCAAGTATATCAAAAATTTAAATCGCAAATTCTCAACGGAGATTATGACATAGTTCATGCAATTACCCCCATGATGCCGCGCTATCCGTTTAAGGTAGTCAGTGTGTGTCAGCAGACTCCTTTTATTCTAGGCCCTGTGAATGGAGGCATTCCCTTTCCACCAGGCTTTCAAGAAACTGCCAGACAAGAATTTGCTCAATTCAACTTTTTGAGAGCAGTTGGTAGAGCTTTAATTCCAGGTTATGTAGAAACTTACAAAAAAGCCGATAAAATTTTGGCAGGTTCAACATATACCTTAAATATGCTCAAAGATTTGTTTGCAATCCCAGACGAGAGAATTGATTTATTTTACGAAAATGGCATTTCCGAGGAATTTTTAAATTCGACAAATATCTCCAATAAAGATGTCAGCCATATCAATCTTCTTTTCGTAGGAAGATTAGTACCTTACAAATGTGCTGATATTCTCATAGAGTCTGTTGGGAAATTAGACCAGAAAATTCAAAGTAAAATACGCTTAACAATAGTAGGAGATGGCTCGGAAAAAAATAACCTGGAAAACCGAGTCAAGGAGCTTAATTTAGGGGAAATAGTAACCTTTGCAGGATGGGTAAATCAACAAGAAACTCTGGATTATTACAGGAAAGCAGATATTTTTTGTTTCCCTTCCATCCGAGAGTTTGGCGGAGCAGTGGTAATGGAAGCTATGGCTTGCGGACTGCCCTGCATCGTTGCCAATAACGGCGGTATTGGTGAATATGTGAATGAAGAAACTGGTTTTAAGATAGATCCGATTTCTAGAGAGTATCTCACCCAGGAATTGACCAGTAAAATTAAGATTTTAGTAGAAGACGATCGACTGCGGGAAAGTATGTCAGCTAAGGCGATCGAAAGAGCCAAAGAGTTTGAATGGGCTCGAAAGGCAGAAAAAATTGTTGAAATTTACCAAAAAATGCTGGGTGAGAAAAGTGTTCGTGCCTCTGGATAGTATAGTAGATAAATATCTTTGGGTTAAAAATTAGAAAGCAGGTGCGAGATGAAAGCAAAAATTGGATACTTTATCCCACAATTCCCCGGACAAACACACATTTTTTTGTGGCGGGAACGACAATTTCTTGCACAACTTGGAATTGAAACAGATTTGATATCAACTCAACGGCCCCCGATAGCAATCGCTTCTCACGTATGGGCAGAAGAAGCTCAAAAAAATACTGTTTATCTATTTCCCTTTGCTGCGAAAGATTTTATTAACTCATTCGTAGAGGTTCTCAAAGCTGGCCCCGCTGGATGGTTGCGGTGCCTCGCAGTTATTGCCAAAGCGAGAGATACATCCTTATCTGAAAAAGTTAAACTCTTAGCACTGGTTGTTGTTGCTGGCAAACTAGCAGGGTTAACAAAAACAAAAGGTTGGTCGCACATCCACGTTCATTCCTGTGCCAATGCCGCGAGTATAGCCTTATTTAACTCAATTCTTACAGGCTGTACTTATAGTATGACTCTTCACGGGCCTACTCTAGAAGTGTACGGGTCAAATCAGGAACAAAAGTGGAAAAATGCTGCTTTTGCGATCGTCATATCTCAACTGCTTCTCAATGATGTCAAAAATAAATTAGCGAACTTTCTTCCCAAACAATTAGTCGTTGCTCCAATGGGAGTGAATATTGCAGAAATTAAACGCAGCAGCCTTTACAAGCCTTGGCAAGAAGGAAGTCCGTGCAAGATTTTTGCTTGCGGCCGCCTCAACCCGGTGAAAGGTCACAAATACTTGATTGAGACTGTAGAATTGCTGCGAAATCGGGGATTTGACGTGCGGCTGCAAATTGCAGGCGAGGATGAACAAGGGGGCAGCGGATATCACAAAGAGCTAGAAAAAATCATTGAAGATAAATCGATGTCCGAATGCGTGGAGCTACTTGGGGCTGTTTCGGAACAGCGAATTCGCCAAGGTCTAGAAGAAGCTCACGTTTTCGCTTTGGCAAGTTTGAATGAAGGAGTTCCGGTTGCTGTGATGGAAGCAATGGCGATGGAAGTGCCGGCGGTAGTTACTAATGTAGGCGGAACTTCTGAGCTAGTAGAGGACGGCGCGGATGCTATATTAGTCCAATCAGAAAAACCAGAAGAAATGGCAGACGCGATCGTACACGTACTTCAAAATCCAGAACTTGCTTTGATCCTCAGTCAGCAATCCCGGAAAAAAATCAGCGCCAAATTTAGCCACGGCCGCAGTGCAGAAACTTTAGCTCAGTGCTTGGAAGACTTAGAAAACTAACCAGTCTACTTAACAGCATTTGATAACTCGATCGGGCTGAAGCCACGCTCATTTCCCGTATCCCGCTTTTTGTTATGACTTATGTAATTCCCCACTCTACATCCCAACAAAGAACGGGTTAACCCGTATTAGGTTAACCCGCCAGCTTAGAAACGTGCACAGCGATTAGTTTTGCACTACCAGCTTAACGTTGGCGTTTTGCAAACCGCGCTGCTTGACGGCTGCTAAGGTCTTGTTCACTGCGTACTTCTGGTTGATTGAGTTAATCAACTCAGTTTGATTGTGCTTTTTGGCGACGCCCCAAAGGTCAGCAATCAGGTCAAAGGAACCGTCGCTATTGCGAGACCAACCAAGGTCATATTCGCCTTCCAGAATCGCCACGATGTCGGAGCGAACGCGCTGGCCGTTATAGCCGCGAACATCAGCTTCGGACTTGACTGAAATGCCCAAGTCGCGCAGGGAAGCTTTCAGGATTTCGGCATCAGTGACTTTGGTACGCAGAGTGCTAAAGTGAGACATTGGATTTCCTCCTAATAAAACTGAGAGAGAAACAACAACGGTCTAGATTTAACGGTGCCGCTGGGCGGCTCTTCAATCGAACTGCTAGCTGTTGCTAGCCTTTGCTCCTGTTTGGACCAGGAGAAAGCTTTTAGAATTCCATTCGCTGGTATTCAGCGACGGAAGACGCAGCGGGCCGTGCGCGCTGTCTCGCCCAATCTCGGAGGGCGCTGACCTGTTCGGTCATGGTTTTAGACAGTGGCAATGTGGATTTAATGGCCGCGATGATATCTAGCTGCGTAAACTCTCTATCTTGAGCAAAGGCTTCGTACATTGCTGCGATTAGCCCTTGCTCAATTTCTGCGCCTGAAAAGCCATCGGAAACGTTGGACAGTTGCTCTAAATCGAAGCGAGAGATGTCCAGACGGCGCTTTGACAGGTGAATTTTGAATATATCTTGGCGTTCTTCTTTTGTCGGCAGGTCAACAAAGAAGAGCTCGTCGAATCGTCCTTTCCTCAAGAATTCCCCCGGCAACCGCTCAATGCGGTTGGCTGTTGCCATTACGAAGACTGGGGAAGTTTTTTCTTGCATCCAAGTCAGGAAGGAACCGAAAATTCGGCTGGATGTGCCTCCATCTGAGTCGGCAGAACCGGTACCTCCTGCAAAGGCTTTGTCTAGTTCGTCGATGAAGAGGATGGCTGGAGAGATCGATTCTGCGGTTTTCAGGGCGTTACGGAGGTTTGCTTCGCTGCGACCTACCATCGAACCATCATAGACTCTACCCATATCTAACCTCAGCAGGGGCAGTCCCCAGAGGCGAGATGTAGTCTTGGCAATTAGCGATTTGCCACATCCTGGTACACCGAGAATTAACATCCCTTTGGGTTGGGGAAGACCATATTCTCTTGCTCTTTCTGTGAAAGCATTGGAACGCTGTCTGAGCCACCGCTTCAATTCTTCTAAGCCGCCGACTGCATCCAAGGTTTCGTCTTCTTCGATGAACTCTAGAATGCCGTTGCGCCGAATTAGCTGCTTTTTCTCCGAAAGAACAATGTCTACTTCCTCTTCCGTCAAGCATCCCTTGCAAACTTGGGCTTTGCGATAAACTTTTTCAGCTTCATCCTTGGTTAATCCCAAGGCGGCTTTCAAGAGTTTTTCTCGTCCCTCTGTGGTAATACGTCGAGATTTGCTTTGCTCCAACTGGCTAGACAATACTTGGTTTAGTTCCGCCATGTCTGGCAGAGCGAAGTCTAACACCACCACTTCCTTTTCTAGCTCGATCGGAATTTGCTGCAAAGGAGACATCAGTATAATTGTCTTTTGCGTTCCTTTGAAGTTGGCGATCGCATCCCGCAATAACCTTGTTACAGTTGCATCATCTTTAAAAGGATGAAGGTCTTTGAAGATATAAATCCCAGTAGGGTTGTTGCTTGGTTCCCGCTGCCTGATTACCCATTCAAGGGCTGCCTGTGGGGAGAGGGTGCTTTGCTGAGTGGTACGAGGTTGACCGTTATCCGTGCGCTCTATCATGCCTTGGGTTACAGTCCAGACGAATACTCGTCGCTGCGGTTTGGCTTGAGCTATTGTCGAAATTGCTTGCTCACACCGCTCTTCCTCGGATGTCACGAGGTAGATCAGAGGATATTGAGCTTGGATTAGAATACTGATCTCTTCTTGCATATTCCTCGACCCACTAGAGACGGTGCTATCTTTGCTGAATCTCAATGCTGCCGTTAGCCTGATTACTGAAAGTTTCAGTTATCGCTTTTCGGGGAAGCAAGGCATTCTTAGCAGGGAACCAATTCTTCCTCTCCCGGTTGGGCTGTGCTGGCACTGACGCCCGACACTTGCTTTACTGAAAGATCCTGCTCAGCCAATACGCTTGGCTGACTTGTTACTGATGCCAGTTCTCCATCTCGCATGACTACAGAGCCAGTGCATTCTGGACAGTTGTATACCCGATGGGTTTGTCCGTACGAGGCCTCTACTTCGTCAACCAGTTCGGGGTTTCCTAGGTAGAATACAATTGCCCTTTCTGCAATTGATGACATCGGTTCTGTTTCGACTGCGGCTTTGATTTTGAGCTGGCGATGCAGTTCAGGTGGAAGATACAGTGTAACTTTTTGCTTTTCTTGCATATGACAGTGAATTGAACTTACCCGGGTATGTATATCAGAATAGCGGCTTACTTTCTTGCTGTCAAGACTCTATGCTGTTTTAGCGTCATCTTGTAATATTTCGTTACAATTTACGTGAATTTGGGGCGGTTAACAACGGTAAACAAGGAGTTTAGCTGATGAGGCAGCGGTGCAGCGGCAGGTATTACCATTTGAGATTTGAGATCTGAGATTGGGGAATGACTGATGACTATCATGGTTTGGAGTTTGCCTACAGTTGCATTCTTTTTTGAAACTGGTATGTGGTAGGGTCAAGGTCGATCGACCAACTATAAATATAAACAACGCATATATAGGACAAAGGCCAACAAATCCTTTGAGCCGCCATCTGGGGGGAGGTGCGCGATGCACACCCTACTTGAATTGCATAAATCTTTGATGAAGATGTCAACCGCAGATTTCAGGCAGATTAACGCAGATTAACGCAGATGATTTCCTGTTATGGCGAGCGAAGGAATGCAATTCGAGTCTTATTTTAAGGCCGATTAGCCGATCGCACCACCAGATATGGCAAAATCAATCAGCGTCTGCCGGTAAACCTCCGGCAATCCCGTGTCAAAACACCGCCCTCGCACAACATAACCAGCAATTCCCTGGGACTGTCGCAACTTATCCAAACACGATGTTAACTGAAATTCCCCTCTTTCTCGAAAATTAGCATCAATATGTTCTGCCAAATAATCAAAGATTTTAGGCTCAAGGACATACATTCCAAAAAACGATAAAAATAAATCATCCCCCATTCCTTCTACCCTTAAATGCTGCCGCGCATACTCGATATTCGGCTTTTCATAAACTTGCGTCACAGACAAAATAGCATCTTGTTGCTGCCAAACACCAGTCGCACAGCCGTAGTGATGAATTACCTCAGATGGTGTTAATCTCAAACCAATCACGCTTTGCTGCACTTGCGAGTAAATATCCAATAGCTGGCGCGCACAAGAGCTTTCTGTTTGCGATGAGTAAATATGGTCGCCCAAAAGCAGGAGAAATGGCTCGTTGTTCGTCCATTCCTGGGCACAAAATACCGCGTGGCCGAATCCTTCCTGGACATCTTGAGTAAGAATTGTAACGCGCTGCCCCAACTCTTGTAAATATTTGCTATAATCCTGATTTTGCTGAGACAGTTTTTGGAAAAGCTGGGGAGACGGAGGAGTTTTAAAGAAATCTTCAAAAAAAGTGCGTGAAGCCTTTTGCACAACTATACCAACTTCTTCGATTCCCGCGCTCAAAGCTTCTTCCACAATTGCCAAAATTATCGGTTTAGCGCGGCCAGTGCGATCGATAATTGGCAAGAATTCCTTCTTCACTGCCTTAGTAGCCGGAAACATCCGAGTGCCGAAACCTGCGGCCGGAATCACGGCTTTGCGGACTCTGTACTGAGAACCAATTGTCAGTTTTAGACATTCCATCTGGGGGAAATCGCTGCTTATAATATCGATAACTTGCTGCTGGCTATCCTGATCTTTCACTATAAACTGCGCCGTGCCGTCTCCCTGAGAACCTACTCCTTTCCCGCCCAAAATATAAGGCTGAATCGGTTGATAGTTCAGTAGTTCGTGCAAGACGGGAGCAGTTAATTGCCAGGGACAAGCGGGGATTAAATGCTTGTCAAATTCCCTCTGGGCAACTTTCATCAACTCGCCGATTTTAACCGCATCTCCCTGCTGTAAAGCTGCGGCGGCATCTTGGGTAATTTGAGAGCTAATCGGGCCGAGATATTTATGTACGTTTTCGGCAACTTGATTCGCAGCAAAGGGATAAGCCTGATTGAGACTTGCCAAAATTTCTTGAGTGTTTTTGCTAGCGCCCAAATCTACGATTACCAAAAACAAATCTTTGGTAACTTTCAGCTCAACAACATCCATTTTAGCGCCGTCAAAAATCATCATAATCGGGCGATTTCCATAGGCGCAACCCTGATCCATGCGGCCGCAGCGCGAAGGTGTTGCAGTCTCGCCTAGATAAGCCATTTCCATTTCGGCGCGCACGTTCATTTTTAAATCGTACAAGCGATTGAAAGCGCGGGCTACTAACACGCAAATTGCGGCGCTGGAAGACAGGCCTTTCTGAATTGGCAAATCAGTTAAATAATTATCAATCTCTACTCCTCCGACGCGGTGGTAGGTGAGAAATTGAGCCGCAACGCCGGCTGCATAACTGAAAAAAGTTCCTGTTTGTGCTTCAGCAAGCAGACAATTTTTTTCCATCGGGAGTGCAGCTTCAATTTTGGTGCCGTCATTTAAAGCAGCCCGCAAAATCAAGTGTGTGGGATGTTTGTTGACTTCGGCATAAATTCCTTGATTTGTACTGGCTATCAGAGTGCAGCCTTTTTCTATAGCGGGATTCAGGGGGCGATAACCGGCGGCCCAATCGCTGTGTTCGCCAAACAAACACAGGCGGCCCGGAACAAAAAGTTTCATTGCATCTATCTAAGGGTATCTATATTGTGATTACTTTAACCTGAGACGCAGCAATTTTCGTAAAGTGCGATCGTCCTCTGGGTTGATGTAAGCGGCTGGCAAAATTTGTTTTAATAAATGTAAAGTTAGAGTTAAGGGAACAGTATTCAATGCGTAAGTTAAACATAGGTCTATCTGACGAGCAACGTGCAGGCGTTATCGAACTGTTGAATCATGACCTGTCAGATGCTTATCTGCTGTTAATCAAAACCAAAAAGTATCACTGGGATGTAGTTGGCCCACAGTTTCGCTCGCTCCACCAGTTGTGGGAAGAACACTATCAGGCGTTAACAGTAAATATCGATGCTATGGCGGAACGGGTGAGAACTTTAGGTGGCTATCCAATTGGTACTGCTGAGGGTTTTCTGAAGTATGGTTCGATTAAAGAACATATCGGCGATTTGCCTTTAGCGACTGAAATGGTATCGCGTTTAGTTGACGACCACGAACTGATTATTCGCAATCTCCGCGAACACGTTGAACAGTGTGGCGAAAAGTTTAAAGATGACGGAACCGCAGACTTTTTGACTGGTTTGATGGAACAGCACGAGCAAATGGCTTGGATGTTGCGATCGTTTATTGAAGGGGAAT
Source organism: Microcoleus sp. CAN_BIN18 (assembly GCA_026786085.1). Classification (GTDB taxonomy): domain Bacteria; phylum Cyanobacteriota; class Cyanobacteriia; order Cyanobacteriales; family Microcoleaceae; genus Microcoleus. The sequence goes on from JAJAYT010000233.1 coordinate 13,961, forward strand.
CGCTTTCGCCGGACGGTAAGCAGCCACAAGCTAAAACTCCTACCGCTTCTCACGCTTAGATTGATGGTAGGGGAATTGCGCGCGAGATTAATGTTAACTTAATCCGAAAGGCCGCCAGGGAATTAATTACCTGGCGGCTTCTTAAACTTCCAGAGTAATTAATTGAGCAATTTCTTCAGTCTGAAAACCTAAAGCCATCGGTCTTTGCACTTCGGGAATAATTTGCACATCATAGAGTTCAGTGACGACTCCTTCAAATCGGAGCCAATGAACTACAGTGCCAGTATTAATATCAACTACCATCATACCACAACGTGGCTCAGCATCTTTTTGTACTAACAAATCATCTAATTCTAAGCCGCTAAATGTCTTGTCGCCGCCTCTAGGTTTGGAAAGTCCAACTATTGCCCAGTTTTGCCAAAATGCGAGTCCTCGCACGTATCCCGGACAAAAAGCAACGGCCTGAAATATCCCTGTCTCTAAATCCACATAACCCAACTCTCCTCGCCCCGAATTCAGCACCCATAATTTGCCTTGATACCAGCGGGGCGAGTGCGGCATTGAAAGTCCTGTGGTGATGATATCATTGGATTCTATATCGATGATTATGCCGCCGCTTTTTCTGCGATCGCGCCAGCCATCCACCACATCCGACTGACTCGATGCCGTCACATATTTCGGTTTTCCCTCCACCATTGCTAAACCGTTGAGGTGACAGCGGTCTTCGTTGATATATTGTGAGATAAAACCAGGTTTCCACAGCGGTTTGCAACTGTGAGAATCGCTCAATGTGGCTATACAATTGAGTAATGTGCTGATAAAAATTACTTGTCCACTGCTATCTACAGCTACATCGTGTATGTCGATGTCGCCTGTAGTGTAGGCGATGCGGGGCACGTAAAGCCGATCGCACCCTTGATGCAATTGTCCCGCTGCTAGCACGTTATCTAATTGCCATAGTTGATATTTGGAACTTAGGTAAATGCGTGATGGCGTGCAAAAAAGTCCCATTGCGCGATCGAATATCCGCCAAAAACCAGAGATTCGGTTGGCTTCTGGATGAGCACCGATGAACATCAATCGGCTGGTTTGATAGGTAGTACAGGCGAGGCTGATTTTTTGTTGGGTTAGCCAAGTGGGGAAATCGCGATCGCCCACAATTTCGCTGGCTTCAGACACTAAATTAACTGCCATTTTACCATTAACCTCGGTTAAATTGGGGGAATTATCTATTACTGGCACTGCGATTGCTGCGGGTGCTTTCCCAGATTGAAACTGCTGCCATACTAGATTGTATCCTGATTCTAAATGCCGAACAGTCCTAGCCGTATCAAACAATGGCAACTGGCGGCGGTGAGAGTGTAAATAATCTTTCAACTCTTGTAATTGAGCGGAATTATTTGCTAATTGCACCGCTAACTCTTCGTATTCTGCTAAACTATTAACTATTAACTGTGGCAAATTAACCGCTGTTAATAAACTCGCTCCTACCCGCGCGGCAAAAGTTTCGCCGGGACAAGTAATAAACGGAATTCCCATCCACAAAGCATCGCTACCTGTGGTATGAGCATTGCAATATAAGGTATCGAGAAATAAGTCAATCCAAACGTGGCGGACTAGATTTTCTGCTTTTCCCACTCTCGGTGCAAAAATCAGTCTTTCTCCGTCAATTCCCCGCAAACTAGCTTCATTTTTAAGGTTTTCTGTTGCTTCTGGATTGCTCTCTAATAACCACAATACACTATTAGGTACTTGCTCTAAAATTCGCATCCACACGCCAAACATCACTGGTTCGATTTTGCGGCTGTGATTGAAACAGGCGAACACAAATGCACCTTCTGGTAAGCCATATTGAATTTTAGGATTTTTTACTTTAATTTCCGCATCTTCTGCGGGACAAATTCGCAGGTAGTTGTTAATTTGATAGCTATCTGGTAAACAGATGAATTTTTCACTAAAAAACTCGGCGAGGCGGGGCGGCGTAACTATATTATCTGTGATGAAGTAATCGATAAAGTCGGCTCCCATTGTATTCGCATAAGTCAGATAGCTAATTTGAATCGGAGCAGGGCGCATAGCTAAGATTTCTGGGTTAGAATATATGGTATATCCTGCCATATCGATGAGAATATGTATTTTGTCATTGTATATTTGCTCGGCGGCTTTTAGGGTAGATAAATCTCGCAAGTCGGTAAATTTATCGCAGTCTGTTTTGATTTTTTGTCGCTCATTGCTGGCATCGTCGGGGCCGAGAGAGTAGGCGAATATTTCAAATCGATCGCGATCGTGCAATGCGAACAATTCACCCATTAAATGCGTTAAGGCGTGGTTGTGAAAATCCCCAGCTATGTAACCAATACGCAGGCGTTGGGGAAGAGGCGCCGGGGGTTGGTGAGGGGGAAAGTAATTGCGATCGACTTTGCTGCTGACAAATTTGGCGAAGTAGCGGGCGATCGCTAAATGTCGATCGCCCGCAAACGGCGAAAACAGGGTAAAGTCAAAAATAGAGAAGTCTGTCAAAATATCTTGGGCGATTAAACTTGCGCCAATTTCCCACATTTGTTCGCTGATGGCTGCTAAGTTTTCCCAGCGGCAAATTACTTGGTTGACTTTTACCAAAGCTGCCATTGCATTGATGTTATTCGCGTCTAGTTGCAAGACTTTTTGATAATTTGCCGCCGCCTCAGCATATCGATCGCAGCCAAATTGAATTCTGGCTAAGTTTCCCAAGGCTGGAATCAAATCTGGTTGAATTTCTAAAGCTTTTTGATAGGCAATTTGGGCTGCTTCCAGTTGTTCCTGTTTTGCGAGTAAGTTTCCTAAACTATTATAGGCGATCGCATAATTGGGATTGTAGGTGACGGCTTGTTCGTAGGCGCTGATCGCGCGATCGACTTCGGCGACATTTTCCAGACATACCCCTAAATTGTACCACGCTTGAGGGTAACGCTGTTCGCAGTTTAAGGCTTGGCGGTAACAGGCGATCGCCTCTTGCCATTGTTTTTTGACTAATTTAGCATTTCCCAATTGAAAGTAAGCGGGAGCATAATTAGGTTGAATTGCAATAATTTGTAAGTATTCGGTTGTTGCGGCTTCCCAGTTGTCTTGCTTTTGGAGAGCAATTGCGCGATCGTAAAGGCTGTCTGCTGAAATTTGTTGTGACATTTTCTATTTACTGGTTTGATAGTATATGTAGGGTGTGTCGCCATCGACAATATCTAAAAAAGACTAAAAATCTAATAGCGACGCACCTTACAAATTGGGTGGACGAAACAAGCCCAAAAATTTTATTGTTGCAACATTTTTTCTAAATGGTATGATTTGTGTCAATACTAATGTGGCAATTGCTATAAAATTAATCTTCCAGCCAACTAAAGATTTGACCGACGGTGAACTCGATGGGAATGGCGAAATCTGGAACGGGAAGTCGATCTTGAGGTTGTTCAAAAATGGCGATCGTGCGATCGCTGCGGTACACAAAAATCGATTCTTCGTAGGGATCGATCAGCCAGCCCATTTGAGTGCCGAAATCGAGACAATGCAAGATATTGCGAATGACTTTGGTTTGATTTTGATCGGGAGAAAGGATCTCGATCGCCCAATCTGGGGCAACGAGAACTCGATCGGCAACTTTGCCGTTGCTGTCGCGAGGAATCCTGTCCCAGGTGAAAACGGCAACATCCGGGACGATCGATCTGCCTCCAAACGTGCAGCGGAGTTCTGGAAAAGCGCGGGCAATCTGTTGGGTTCTGAGGACTTGGTTAACAGCAGGAACAAAGTCTCCCTGAACGGCGCTATGCTTTCCTTGGGGCATAGATTTCTGAATAATTTGACCGTTGATAAACTCGCTAGCCGGTTTGGTTTCCGGTAGCTTGAGAAATTCTTCTAGGGCGAGGGTTTTGGAAATAGCTTGAACCATAACTTTTGCGGGAAAGCATTATGTTTTAGTGTACCTTGAAAAGTGCGATCGCATATGGATTGTGTAGCAATCAGATCGGACATTTTTAGTGCCTCCAAAATGGTTAATAATTTTTTATATATCGTTACAATTTAAAAATTGTGTAAAGTTTAAGTCTGATGGTGAAATATCAAATCAAAATTTGCGTAAAATACCTCTTGAGTGGGATAAAATCCACACTTTCACTCGCTCCTGATTGGCGCGAGGCGTTAAAAACAGCGAATTTTGGAATCTGTGAAGGCAGACTAACCCAAATATCAATCACCGCAACCAACCATACATAAATACCAGCATATGAAAACCCTCACTCAAACTAACTCCCCCGAGCAAAAATTTTGGCAGTTGGATGCTCAATTGAGTCAAAACCCAACAGAAATCGCCATCATCGACACCGCCATAACCGACTTGGAACACCTACTGGGAGGGATAAAACCGGGTACAGCAACCTACAGCCTCGACAACCAAACCGATGCCGTAGAACAGATCGCAAAAATATTAGCTCAGCATACAAATATCCAAAACCTGCATATCATCTCCCACGGTAGCCCCGGCAACCTGTACCTAGGCACAACAGCACTCAACAGTAGCAACATCAAAAACTACAGCCCACAATTGCAAAAGTGGCGCAACGCCCTAACACCAAATGCCAGCATCATCTTATATGGATGTAATCTAGCAGCCGGGGACGCGGGGAACCAATTCCTGACTCAACTAAACCAACTCACAGGCGCAAACATCGCCGCCAACACCCAGCCCACAGGCAACAGCAAACTAGGCGGCAACTGGGAAATTCAGCAACTGATCCCCCCATCGCCCCAAAAGCCCAAACTTGCCCTCACAGAAACCACCCTCAAAACCTACAGTGGTGTGCTGGGATTCGCCCCAAGGTTGACTTCCCAACTGGCGATGGCCCCTTCTCCGTCAGCATCGGCGACATCAACGGCGACGGGAAACCTGACTTAGCTGTGGTGAACGACAGCAGCAACAACACCTCGATCCTGCTCAACACCACCCCCACCAACGCCACCACCCCCACCTTTGCCACCAAAGTTGACTTCCCTACGGGCTCTGGCCTCTTCTCCGTCAGCATCGGCGACATCAACGGCGACGGGAAACCTGACTTAGCTGTGGTGAACGGGCTCAGCAACACCGTGAGCATCCTGCTGAACAGCAATCCGCAAGTGACAGGTATAGTTGTAGATACTACTGCACCAACAATTACTCTCGCATCCTCCGCGCCAGCAACTACCGACGCAGCATTTCCAGTAACAGCAACTTTCAGCGAAACTGTCACCGGACTTACTGCCACAGATGTTAGCGTTACTAACGGTACAGTCAGCGATTTTACAGGTAGCGGCACGACTTATAGTTTTAAAGTCAATCCGACTGCTAGTGGCACTATCACCGTTGAGATTCCTGCATCTAGCGCTGCGGATGCTGCGGGCAACAATAACACTGCTGCAACTCCACTAACTCGCACTGCTGGCATTACTGTAATAACGCCAATACCGACACCAATACCGACACCAACGCCGACACCAACACCAACACCGACACCGACGCCAACACCTTCAATTACACGAACACCAACGCCTTCAATTCCGCTCAACAATCCACCAACAGTCAACAGAGGCCGGGATACAACTCCGTGGCACTATCAATTCTTGCGTGTCGGCAATTCATCGCAGTTTGAATATACCATTCCCTTCAATGCTTTTATCGATCGCGATCCGGGAGACATCCTCACCTATTCCGCCACCCTAGGAAACGGTCAACCCTTGCCGAGTTGGCTGAATTTCAACCCCAACACCCGCACTTTCAGCGGCAACCCGTCAACGTTGCAACGGATTGAGATTAAGCTAACTGCCACCGATCGAGCAGGCGCGAGTGCGAGCGATAGAATCTTGCTGAATGTCAATTCTAGCGGTGTTGTCATTGACAGTTACATTGCCGGGGCAACGCTGTTTTTGGATGCCAATAAAAACAGCATTCTCGACGCTAGCGAACCATTTACAACTACAGGAAGTCGCGGTGAATTTGAACTCGACATTCCCTTTGAAATTTTCGATATTAACAAAAACGGCGAACTCGATCCGAGTGAAGGAAATTTAGTTGCGATCGGCGGTACAGATATCGCTACAGGTTTGCCTTTAGAAACTCCGGTAACAGCCCCTACCGATGCAACTGTTGTCACTCTATTAACCAGTTTAGTTGCCGATGCAATCGACCGGGGAATTGACCCGGAAATTGCCACGGATCAAGTGCGATCGACTCTTGCTTTACCTGCCAATATCGACTTGTTAAATTTAGATCCGATCGCCGCGACAAACAGCCAACAACCGGGCGGTGTCGAAACTTTGGCTGCAATGGTAAAAGTCCAAAACTTCATCACCCAAACTGCTAATTTATTTGCGGGTGCTTCGACAGCTTCGATGGCAGCAATTACTGAGGAAGTTGTGAGTGCGATCGGCGATCGCATTCAATCTAACAGCGTCCTCAATTTGAGCAATGCGACTGCTTTACAGCCAATTATCGAACAAGCAGCCGGGAAAATGCGGGCGATCGACCCAAATTTTGATTTGCAAAAAATATTGCCAATTTCCCAGCAAGCTGCAACAGTCATGGCAGCAGCAAATCAGCGGGTTGACTCAGTTGTGGTTAACTTTATACCTTCAGCAATTCCTACAGAAATCGCCCGCGTTCAAAAAGTAGCTTTAGGCAAAACAGCGCAAGATTTAAAAGCAGTAACTGCGGGAAATAAAACGATTGAACTAGCGGTTGCGGGAAATACGGAAACAGCATTAATAAATCAAATTCAAGGTGTAACAGCACCGGATTCGCCAGCAGTTCCAATCGTAACGGGCGAAACAGAAATTGTTAGCGATGCTCCAAATGCGATTGAAGGTACAAATGGCGACGACAATCTAATCGGTACAACCGGCAGCGACATTTTCATAGCCAAACGCGGCAACGATTTCATCGACGGAAACAGCGGTAACGATACTATTTATGGAGGTAAAGGAGGCGATTATTTATTCGGTAGTAGTGGCGACGATATCTTATACGGCAATCGCGGTACAGACACTTTGATTGGAGGCGCGGGAGATGATACTTTAGTTGGTGGAAAAGGGAGCGATATCTTTGTGTTAGTTGCGGGTCAAGGATTTGACATAGTTGCTGATTTTGTCCAAGGCCAAGATTTGATTGGATTGTCGGGAGGTTTGAGTTTCAGTCAGTTGGCAATCACTCAAGATTCTCAGGGCGCTTTAATCAAAAATGCCTTGACAGGACAGTCGTTAGGTGTTCTTTCTGGCGTAAGTGCGATCGCCCTTACATCGGTTAACTTCATTCAAAATTAGATGTAAATAATCGCGAGGACAGGGCGGGTTTATGAGATTATTTGTGGGTTTCATAAATGGTTGGTGAACCCGCCCCTACAGGAATCATGACCGGAGATTATATAAGTCTATCTTGCTAAACTGTTAAACCGCATTCTTTCATATACCTGCGACGGTAACATTCTGTGAACCTTCGTCCGCGCCTCTATCTTTGCCAGTGTTGTTCCTGTACTCAATTCTGATGTTTGTTTTAATTGTAAGCCGGATTCAGTTGGTGGTGAAACTATACTTTTTAATAGGCTTTGTATTGACAAAATATACAGATTGTGACGCAATAGTGCCATCAACAAATCTTCTTTGAAAGCTTGAGCCAGCCAAAATAATGTACTGCGATGATTGCCGCTGCGGTTGCTTTTTACAGCTAAGTAAATGTAAAAGTTGCTGCTAGACCAGCGATAAATACTGCTAGGAATTTCGGGATGTTGCTGCCGGATATTTGCCATAATCAAAGAGTGACCTTTTGCCATTGCTGCATAGTTACAAGACATACTGCTGGCAATCTGGCGGTAGCCAACTAAATATTCTGGCACTACTGTAAATTGATAATGTTCGGCTATGCGGAGATGCAGTTCCCAGTCTTCGCAGCCTTGAGCGTTTTCTGCTTTTAATTTGCAGTTGTAACCGCCGATTTTTTCAAAGCAAGCGCGGCGGATTAGGGATGAGCTGGCATTGCCGATAAAATATTTATAAACTAATGCTTGGTAAACTTCTCCGGCGATGGTGGAGTTGTAAAATCCGCCTGTGAGCAAGTCTTGTTCGTTGATGTCAAGTGACCAGGAATAGACTACTCCGACAGTGGGTTCTGATTTTATTAAGCATTCTATTTGTTTTTCTAGGTTTAGCGGATACCAAATATCGTCGGCATCGATGGGAGCAATGTATTCGCCTTTGGATTTTTCTATTCCTAAGTTGCGAGCGGCGGCGACTCCGGCATTTGACTGCTGCAATAAGATGATTCGGCTATCTTTTTGGCCAAAAGATTTGATGATTTCGGCGGTTGTGTCTGTGGAGCCGTCGTCTACTACTAAAATTTCTAGGTTTTGATAAGTTTGAGATAAGACTGATTCTAATGTTTTAGCTAGGAAGGTTTCAGCGTTGTAGGCTGGTATGATGACTGAAATTAATGGTGGTTTTAAATTCTTTTGGAAGGTGTTCATGCAGGATAAAAATTTGTGTAGGTAAAAGTTTTGGCTCAAAGAAAGCGAGCTAATGGTATGTTAGCAAATCACCAAAGCTCGATCGTACATCGTCGAAAATTTTAAAATGTATATTTAAAATATATTGCCAGAATTCCTAAAATGTGCATTAATACAGCAGTCGGGATACAAAATTGGTGCAGCAGTCGATCGCCGATGAGGTCTGTAAAAGAAACTGTACCGGGCAAGTCCTGACAGATGGCGATCCTCCGTACAATTTATGTTGTATTTTATACTATATGTCGATAAAAAAGTCAATGTCTTGTGCGGTGGAATACTGTCAGACACAATGGCTGATCAGGCTTTTTATCAGGTTTACAAAAACAATGATATATATAAAGATTCTGTAAAGCTGCTGTCTGCATCAGGTGAGTCTCAGGAAGATATGGCGTAGAATACAGGTACGAATGGGGAAAAATGCAGCCGAGAATGCCAAGAAAAAATTTAGTTGAATAGAAACAGAAATCGGGTTATAAACGAAAAAGTAAAGCTGATTTTACCCTTGGTAAAGTAGCAGCAGTAAAATTAAAGCAATTTTGTTTCCATGCAAATTAAAAGATTTAGGTGATGATTTCTACCGCCGACCCGACTGTATCCGTGATTATCCCAGTCCACAACGGGGGTTCTTACTTCCGCACCTGTTTGTCAAAACTGGCTCAAGCTGTACCGAGACCGATCGAGATTATTGTAGTAGCAGATGGCGAAAGCGACGGTTCTTGGCGTCTTGCCAAGGAATTTGGCGCAAAATTAATCAGAATTCCCGAATCTGGAGGCCCAGCCCGAGCGAGAAATTTGGGAGCGCAAGCTGCGAAGGGAGATATTCTGTTTTTTGTGGATGCTGATGTCGCTGTGTGTCCTGAAGCTGTGGGTTATGCGAAATCGGTGCTCGGGAATAATCCCCACTTGGCTGCTTTTATCGGCTCCTACGATGATGCTCCGGGAGATCCCAATTTTCTATCACAGTACAGGAACTTGCTGCACCACTATGTGCACCAAACTGGTAACGAAGAGGCTTCGACTTTTTGGGGAGCTTGCGGAGTGATTCGCCGGGAAATTTTTTTGCAGATGGGTGGCTTTAATGAGAGTTACCGCGAACCTTCGATCGAGGATATTGAGCTTGGCTACCGTTTGAAACAAGCCGGTTATAAAATTCGGCTGTGCAAAACATTGCAGGTGAAGCATTTAAAGCGCTGGGAAGCGGTGGGGATGGTGAAAGCTGACTTTTTTTACCGAGCGCTACCTTGGACAGAACTGATTTGGCGCGATCGCCAATTAAATAACGACCTCAACTTGCAAGTGTCGAACCGGCTCAGCGTGATTTTAACTTATGCAATGCTGCTTCTGGTTTTGGGAACGTGCTGGTCGCTGAGCTGCTTGGTAGCTGTGCCGTTGGTGGCTGTGCCGCTAGTAGCAATTAATGCACCACTTTATCGATTTTTTAAGCAAAAACACGGTATTCTATTTGCTCTGAAAACAATTCCTTGGCACTGGCTTTTCTATTTTTACAGCGGACTGGCATTTGCGATCGGCACGGGTAGGCACTTATCCCAAAAAAAGCCCTTGACTGACAAAGTTAGCTTGCCGATAGCACTGAATAAATCAAGGCCAATTGTCCTTCAACATCAGGTCGATCGATAGTTTTTCAGGGTATTCACGGGTGCATTTATCAATTTGAGGAGTTATAACGGCATTGTATAGTCAGATAAAAAGCTAGAGGTAGGCAAGCGTGAAACATTATCCTGTTGCGATCGTCGGTGCTGGGCCTGCCGGTTTGACGGCCGCCTATGAGCTAGTCAAAGAAGGGATCATTCCTGTTGTACTCGAAAAAGGTGATAAAGTTGGGGGAATAGCTCGTACCGAAGCCTACAAGGGCTATCGTTTTGACATTGGCGGCCACCGTTTTTATACTAAAGTTGCAGCGGTACAGCAGTTGTGGCAAGAGGTACTAGGAAATGATTTTATCAAAGTGCCGCGGTTGTCCAGAATTTATTATCGTGGTAAATTTTTTAACTATCCGATCAGTGCCTTCAATACTTTATTTAATTTGGGTATATTTGAAAGTCTGCTAATTTTGTTGAGCTATCTGAAAGTAAGAATTTGGCCACTTCCTGAAGAAACAACTTTTGAGCAGTGGGTGATTAATCGTTTTGGCGATCGCCTTTATAAGACATTCTTCAAAACTTATACTGAAAAAGTATGGGGGATTCCCTGTTCAGAAATTCAAGCAGATTGGGCGGCGCAACGGATTAAAGGATTGTCGCTGACAACCGCGATTATTAATGCTTTGTTTGGTAGTAATGATACTAAAACGTTAATCAAAGAGTTTGATTATCCGGCTTTGGGGCCGGGGATGATGTGGGAAAAGTTCGCGGAGGCTGTGGAAAGTAAAGATGGCAAAGTTTATCTCGATACTAAAGTAATTAGCTTTGAGCGCGAAGGTAATAAAATTACCAGCATTACTGCGGAGCAAAACGGAGAATTAGTTCAATATTCGGCGGATAATTTCGTTACGAGTATGCCGATATCGGCGCTGGTAGCAAGAATGAAACCGCAGCCGCCGGAAGAGGTGTTGCACGCGGCGCGATCGCTCAAATATCGAGATTTTTTGATTGTAGCGCTGATTGTCGATCGCCCAAATTTATTTCCTGACAACTGGATTTACATTCACTCTCCCGAAGTCAAAGTCGGACGAATTCAAAATTTTAAGAATTGGAGCACCGCTTTGGTTCCTGATGTCAGCAAAACTTGTTTAGGAATGGAATATTTCTGTAGCGTAGGCGACGAAATTTGGGAAATGTCGGATGCGGAACTTGTGGAATTAGCAACTCGCGAGTTGGTTGGTTTGGGTTTAGCAAAAACTGCCGAGGTTGAGGATGGAGTTGTGATACGGCAACCGAAAGCTTATCCAGTTTATGATGGAGAATATCGCGGACATTTGCGGGTACTTGAAGGTTTTTTGAAGGGAATTGAGAATTTGCAGACGATCGGGCGCAATGGTATGCACCGATACAATAATCAAGACCATTCTATGCTAACGGGGATATTGGCTGTGAGAAATATTCTGGGTGAAAAGCACGATTTGTGGGATGTGAATACTGAGCGATCGTACTATGAAGACTTTAGTGTCGATCGGTCAAAGGAAAAAAAGGATTCGGATTTGATGGCGCAGTCTAGTTGATATTTGGGAAAATGGGCGATCGCCCATTTTGCTTTTTTGGGCGATCGTTCAACTATCATCAGGTAAGGTCGGCAATAATTCCTCTACTTGTACCAGCAAACTAGGCAAAATATTTGTCACAATATTCCAAATAACTTCGGGTCTCACTTGGTCATAACGGTGAACCAAAATATTTCGTAAGTTAATCGCATTTCGCCAATCGATTTCGGGATGTGACTGCTGAAACTCGATCGAAACTCTCCGAGCTGCCTCCCCCAAAATCCCCAACTGCCGCTCTACGGCACTTTGGATAAAAACACTTTCAAGATAAGTCTCGCATGACACATCAGCCGTAAACTCTTGAATCCGACGGATTGCCTGCGCCATGTCCCAAAGTGAACCACTATCCCGCTGGTTGGGTTGCATAAATCACTCGATAGGTTTTCAAAATGTTCGATCGCCGATAGGGATTTTTTAACTGCTTTTTTTCCACCAAATCCACAGAACGCTGAAATAAATCCTCTATCTCCTCCTGCATTCCCAATAAATGAGAAAGCGTGAGGCGGTGCGATCGCTCATAGGTGACTAATACATCCACATCGCTATCGGGGCGAAAATCATCCCGCAGCACTGAGCCAAAGAGGGCAAACTCGATAATGTTCCAACGCTGGCAAAATTGCGCGATCGCATCTAGAGAGACTTTTAGGCGATCGTTCAACACGTATTCTAAATCAGCTTGTAACTCAATCATGCGCTAGCAAACCTCCAACGAGAGCCAATAATATCTGATTGTCTGGTGGGCAGAGTTTGTCTAAATCTCGATCTAATCCCACGGAGATTTTGTTTTTAGTAATGTGTTTAGCTGCTGATTTGGTGTCGGCGGTGCATCAATCAGGGTCAAAAATTGCTTGAATTTAAGTTCATCTAACGCCAAACAACATCGGTTTAGCAAAACATCTTGAGCTTTTTGGTCGGCTGATTCAAGTATGAATTGCGATGGGCTTTTTCCCTGTAGTTGCGCCGCGCGATCGATTAGATCGCGTTGATTCGGCTGAACTCGAATGCTGATTGTAACATGGCGCGTTTGGCTGACTGAACCTTCAGATGCTGGCGGGTGCATAATAGTTACTTTTGGCTTAAACAGAGGAGTAATGACTCTAGAATACTGATATTTTTATTGAACTGGTTAACTGGTTCCCCGGCAGAGCCTGAAAAGCCATTTTTTGAGGCTCTGGCTACAGCGCAGGAGACTCTTCCTCCCGGTAGGCATTCCCTGGCAGAGCCTGGGAACGAAAGACCATCATAGTCATAGGATCGATCGACGAAACAATAAAATGAGAGGATATAGATTTAGAGGTCATATTATGTCGCCGATTAAACAACGCCTTCTCGAAGCGATCGAACGGACTCCTGAACCGCTTTTAGAGCAAACCCTGACATTCCTGGAATTTTTGACCAGTCGGACACAATCTGCGGCCCCAGACTTCGACTCAGATTTTGACTCAGACACCGACTCCAACGACCAAATCCTCGCGGATCTGAAAGCCTCCCTCCACCAAGCCTCATCGGGACAAACCTTCCCCATATCAGAACTCTGGGACGGCATCAATGTCTGATCTGCCAGTCCAACTCAAATTCACGGCAGTATTCAAACGTCGCCTCAAAGGACTAGAAGAGAAAGTATCGCCAAATTCAAACCGATATTCAGCCTGTCCTTGATGAGATTATCCAAGGGAACTTCATTGGAAACCAGATTACAGGCACTCAATACATCGTTTACAAAGTCCGGGCTAAAAACAGCGATGCCCAAGTTGGTAAGAGCGGTGGTTATCGTTTGATTTATCAAGTTGAATCACCGAATCAAGTTGTTTTACACCTGATTTATGCAAAATCAGAACAAGCAAACGTCTCGGCTGAAGAAATCCAAACTGCGATCGTACAATACCAAGCAGATCCAGACGAATGACTGTATTTAACCAAAATTTCAAAATCTGTGCTAACTCTTGACTACATAATGACTAAAGTGAAAAATATGCAAAAACCCAAGCAACAAACCAACCAACCTATGAACTTTTCAGAAAAATCAGGGGGCAAAAGTGCCACATCCACAAAAACCAACTCAACACAGAATCTCAACGCCTCGGGCCTGCGGACAATACTTTTTGCCGCCGGCATAGCCTCTCTGTGCGCTAGCTGTCAAAATCCTCAAACACCGATCGCCACAACTCCCGGAAGCAGTCCCGGAGCGACTCCCGCAGCCTCTCCCGTCGCCGTTAGCACCCCCGGAGACCCAAATACTGTCAAAATAGTCTCCATGCTGCCGATGACAGGTAGCGCTTTGGGTCAATCTCAAACAATGGTCAATGGCATCAAACAAGCACTCGCCGAAACCGATTCCAAAGCTTGCGACGGCAAAATCAAAATAGAATACGAAGTTCTCGATGACGCCACCGCTGCGGCTGGCAAATGGGACCCGTCCCAAGTAACGTCCAACTCTAACAAAATAGTCGCTGACGGTTCGGTAGTTGCTGCGATCGGTCACTACAACTCAGGTGCCGCTAAACTTTCAATCCCCGTGCTCAACCAAGCTAACGTCGTGATGATCAGTCCGGCAAACACCTATCCGGGCTTGACCAAACTAGGAAAAGGCGAACCCAAAGAACCCAATGTTTATTACCCTACAGGCACTCGCAATTTCACCCGCGTTGTACCCGCTGACGACATCCAAGGTACAGTAGCCACCAACTGGGCGAAATCTTTAGGAGTTAAAAAAGTCTACATCCTCGACGATCAAGAACTGTACGGCAAAGGCATTGCTGACGTTTTTGAAGCAACTGCTAAAACTGCGGGAATTGAAGTCCTCGTCCGCGAGGGAATTGATATCAAAGCCAGCGATTACAAAGCTTTAATGAATAAGATCAAAGCTTTGAATCCAGAAATGATTTACTTTGGTGGCACTACCCAAAGCAATGCCGGACAAATCATTAAAGACATCAGAAATGTCGGAATGACACCTGAAGCAGTTAAAATCATGGGCCCGGACGGCATTAAAGACCAAGCTTTAATTGATGCAGGAGGCAAAGATGCCGAAGGCGTTTATGCTACTTTTGGCGGCTTGCCTCCTAAAGAATTGACTGGCGAGGGCGCGAAGTGGTATGAAAGCTACAAGGCAAAATATAATGCTGAACCAGAAGCTTATGCAGCTTATGCTTTTGAATCTGCTAAGGTGATTATCGGCGCAATTAATAAGGTTTGCAAAAATGACCGCGCTGCGATCCGCGATGCTGTTTTGGCAACTAAGGATTTTAACGGCGTACTTGGCACTTGGAGTTTTGATGCTAATGGTGACACTAGCTTGACTGTAATGTCAGGAAATGTTGTTAAAGGCGGCAAGTGGGAGTTTGTGAGTGCACTCAAGACTGAATAATTAGTCAGAAGGAAGAAGGAAGAAGGAAGAAGGAAGAAGGAAGAAGGAAGAAGGAAGAAGGAAGAAAGAAGAAGGAAGAAGGGATTATAAAAAATCCTGCCTTTTTCTTTTTCCCTTTTCCCTTCAATGCCCAATGCCAGATTCCCGATTTCCGATTTCCGATTTAACTGGTTAACTGGTTCCCAGGCTCTGCCTGGGAACCGATGTCTAGAGGCTCTGCCTCGCTTTTATAGTAGGAAAATTGGAGGCAGAGCCTCTGGATCTGCGTTACCAGGCTTTGCCTGGTAACGAGTATAAAAAAACCCGGTTTCTGCCTCAATGCACAATTCCCGATTTCCGATTACCAATTACCGAAAATTATGAAAAACTGGCAGAGTATTCTCTTATATATAGGTGTAGCATATATAGTTTTGTTGTTGGGCCCGATCGCCGGATTTGACTTACCCAAAATTATTGGTGAAATAATCCGCAGTCCCGAAGTGCTGATTCAACAGTTGTTAGTGGGTTTAGTCAACGGGGCGCTGATTGCAATTATTGCTTTGGGTTACACGATGGTTTACGGCATTATTGAGCTGATCAATTTTGCTCACGGCGATTTGTATATGTTGGGTGCTTTTGCTTCCCTGACTGTGTTTGGAGCTTTTGGGATTCAAGACGGCGCACCTTTAGCGGTGGCGATACCGGTGATGTTAGTCGCTTTGGTTGTATGTTCGCTGTTTTGTGCTGGACTAAATATTGTTGTCGAAAAGTATGCTTATCGACCTTTGCGAAATGCTCCTCGCTTGGCTCCGTTAATTTCGGCGATCGGGGTTTCGTTTATTTTCCAAAATATGGGATTATTTTGGGGAGGATTGAAAGCTTTTATTCCGGTGATGGGTTCTAATTCGGCTGCTCCGAAAAGCTTCCCCGATTTGTTACCACGAGTTGATATTCTCAAAGCTATGGGAATTCAAACCACTATTGTATTTACTACCAAAGACTTAATTGTGTTGGTGGTAGCTTTGGTATTGATGGTTTTGCTTCATGTGTTTGTGCAGTACACTCGTCTGGGAAAGGCGATGCGGGCAACAGCTCAAAGCCGCGATGCTGCTAAGATTATGGGAATTAATGTCGATCAGATTATTGCTCTGACTTTTTTGATCGGGGGAGCTTTGGCTGGTTCGGCGGGGATTTTGGTTGGTTTGTATAACAATACAATTGTGTTTACGATGGGGTTTACGGCGGGTCTGAGGGCTTTTACTGCGGCGGTTTTGGGGGGGATTGGTAATATTGTTGGGGCGATGTTGGGAGGGGTTTTGATTGGGGTGCTTTCGTCTTTGAGCGATCAGTATTTGTCGAGTCGCTGGACTAATGCTTGGGTGTTTGGGGTTTTGGTGGTGATTTTGGCTTTTCGGCCGGGGGGTTTGTTGGGCGAGAATGTTCAGGAGAAGGTTTGAAGGTGCGGGGTTGAAACAATGGCAAAAGACATTTATCATAATAATGTCAGGACTGCTTTAGAAAAGGATGGGTGGATAATTACAGACGATCCTCTGACTTTGCAATTTGGTTCGCGCGGTGTGTTTGTGGATCTGGGGGCTAAAAAGCTGCTAGCTACCGAACGCGAAGGACAAACCATTGCCGTTGAAATCAAAAGTTTTGTCGGTAAATCTCCAGTCAAAGATTGGGAAAATGCGATCGGGCAATTTACTTTGTACTTGAAAATTCTCTCTAGAATAGATCCCAATCGTACGCTATACCTAGCAATTACCGAAGAAATTTATGTGAGCTTCTTTGCTGAAGATATCGTGCAAGTTGTTCTGGCAGATGGAATAATAAAAATTATCGTTGTCGATTCAATTCAGGAGGTTATTACCAGATGGATAAACTAGATGAATACCGCGAGTTAATCTATAAAATTCTGTCGTACTATGCCAGCCTACCGTACAGATACGCCCAGATTAATAACAAAGTTATTGTCAGCGAAGACCGAAATGATTTTTTATTGATGAGTGAAGGCTGGGAGGGGCAAAAGCGACTTCACTACTGCCTGATTCACGTTGAAATTCGCAACGGCAAACTCTGGATTCATTATGATGGTATTGAAGACGGCATTACCGATGAATTACTGGAAGGTGGCGTTCCTGAAAACTGCATTGTTTTGGCGTTTCATTCGCCGGAAGTACGCAAACATACTGGATTTGCGATCGCCTGAAAATACGATCGCGAAATATCGAGTTAACCTGCGCTATCAAATTAGATATTCCCTGGTTTCAACCAGCCAAAAACTTCGCCTAAAGTCAACTGCATTTCCCCCATAAATTCGGGAATTGGAAGTATATCTGTCGGTTCTTGCAGTGCGATCGGCTGCTGCCCTGCGGGATAAGCTAAAATGTTTTTTTCATCAGGATCGAGCAACCAACCCATCTGACAACCGGCATTCAAACAGTGCAAAATATTGTTGGTGACTTTGGTTTGGCTTTGGCCTGGCGACAAAATTTCTATTGTCCAGTCTGGGTAAGCGTTAAATGTATTGGCAATTTCGCCGTCAGCGTCTAGGGGAATGCGATTCCACACAAAAATCGCGACATCGGGAACAATAGAACGTCCGCCAAAGGTGCAGCGAAGTTCTGGAAATGCCCAAGCAATCCGCTGAGGTTTGCCCACTGCATTAACCGTCGTGATGAGTTCTCCCTGAATTGTGCTGTGTTTTCCTTTTGGCATAGGTTTTTCTAAAATAGCACCGTTGATGTATTCGCTAGCAGGTTTGGTTTCTGGGAGTTGCAAAAAGTCGTCCAGGGTGATAGTTTTTTGAGCAGCTTGTACCATATCGCGATCGCCCATTTGAAGTGTGTTGGGGTAACAGTTCCAGTATATCTCAAGTTTTGTCGCTTTTGGTGCAATAATCGAACTCAAAAGATTCTAAACTGTAGCTAGCCCGATCGCCAATTTCCAAAACCAGCAGTCGATGCGAGAAGATGATTGTTATCTTACCTCCATCCATCCGTTACATCCGTTACATAATCCGTTGCCGAACTTCCTTATGTCAAACAAGATAATCAAAGCAATTAAATCTAGTGGTATTTTAGGAGCGATCGCCTCTTTTACAGTCATCCTATTCGGCGGTTGGAGTGGAACAGTCATCGGCTGGCTGATGGGTACGGCGGCTGGCTTCATCGCTTGTCAGGAACAGAAGGTTTATAACCCGAAAATGGGTGCGACAGTTGGCAGTTTAGCGGGATTGGGTTTGGGCGTTTGGCTGTTAGTTGCTAGCGTGTTTGAAGGTGTCTTAGTTAGACCTTTTTCTGGTCAATCTGCTGTGGCTTTACCGACTACTTTGCTGTACGGAATTTGCAGTTTGACGATCGCAATTTTGACAGCTACATTAATGGGTGCTCTACAAGGTTTACCAACGGAACGCCAGCGATTGGCAACTTTGGTAACATTAGCTTTTATTCTAATTCTGTTTCCGTTCATTGATATTCAAGCTAAAACTGGTTGGATTGCGACTGTAGTACAGATTCAAATCTTTATTATGTTGGCGCTGGGTTTGAATATTACTGTCGGTTTTGCGGGTTTGTTGGATTTGGGATATGCGGCGTTTTTTGCGATCGGCGCTTACACGACGGCTTTGCTATCTTCTGGGCAGTTAAATATTGCTTGGAATTTTTGGGTGGTTTTGCCGATCGCGGCCGGTGTAGCTGGCATATCGGGCGTAATCCTGGGTATTCCGACACTGCGGCTCAAGGGCGACTATTTGGCGATCGTCACCCTCGGTTTTGGGGAAATTATCCCAGTTGTATTTAGGAATTTAACCGCGATTCGGATCGACGAACCAGTCTCAAAGATTGTGGCTTCGTTGTTGGGTAAACCAGAATTGGTGTTATGTCTGGTTGGGTGCGATCGGCCTTTTAACCTCACCGGGGGCGAAGCGGGCATAAACCCGATCGGGCGTCCATCTCTCCCCATCATCGGCACTTTTACTACCGGCAACTACTTTCCCTGGTACTACCTCATTTTACTATTAGTTGTCTTCGCCTACTTCATGATTTCTAGACTCAGAGATTCCCGTTTAGGACGGGCCTGGAATGCCCTGCGCGAAGATGAATTAGCGGCTAGTGCAATGGGCATTAATCTCGTCAAAACCAAACTTTCTGCTTTTGCGATGGGAGCGACGTTTTCGGGGTTTGCAGGCGCGTTTTACGCAGCTTATATTAGCGCTATTTTCCCCAGCGTCTTTGATTTCTCAGTCTCGGTGATTATCCTGTGTATGGTGATTTTAGGCGGTTTGGGCAACATGACAGGCGTGATTTTGGGCGCTATCATTATCATGTCAGCCGATCGGCTTTATCTACCCCAACTCGCACAAGTCCTCAAAGGTTTTATGAATACTTTTGTACTTCCCAGAATTGCAATCCCCCAGTTAGCAGACTTTCTAGCAACCAGTTTAGACCCGATTCAAATGCGCTTATTTCTATTCGGTTTAACTTTAGTTGTGATGATGATCGTGCGGCCGGAAGGGCTGATTCCCGATCGTATTCACCAAGCTGAACTGCATTCAGATGGTGAAACGAGCAACGAATCTTTAGCCGATTTCAGAAGTCAATAGCAAAGGTGAAAGATTAGCCATTAAGTTCTATTTTGTTTGTACGTTAGAAAGTCCGCTTTGACAAACATCTTTTCCCGCCGAATAGAATTACGATGCTACACAAACTCTCGTCCGAGCAACCCGAGTTATCAAATTCTGTAGGGTGCGTCAGTCCAGAGATTTGACTCAACTCAAACAATATTCTGCTGACGCACCTTACCAAAGCAAAGTAACAAAAACTACCCACAATCACAAATTCGAGGCTCAAATCCTTATATATTAAGAAAGGTGCGTGACGCCAGAAGCCTGCTAGACTCCGCCTAAATTGATTTGCCGTCACGCACCCTACCGGAGAAGATCAAAACTAATATTAGGAAACACAACCAAAATGTCACTATTAGAAGCACAGCAACTTACAATGCGATTCGGCGGCTTGACAGCGGTAAATCAAGTTAGTTTAACTTTGGAAAAAGGATCGATCGCCAGTTTGATCGGCCCCAACGGTGCGGGCAAAACCACGTTTTTTAATATGCTGACGGGTATCTACAAACCGAGTGGCGGTAACTTGCTGCTGGAAAATAAGAATATCACCGGTTTACCACCCGATCGCCTGACAAGTTTCGGGATTGCTAGAACTTTTCAAAATATCCGCTTGTTTAACAATATGACTGTGCTGGACAATATTTTAGTAGGTAGACACTGCCGATTAAAAACAGGTTTGTTGGGTGCAATCCTCCGCCCACCGACTGCGATTACCGAGGAACGGGAAGCTAAAATAAAAGCGCTAGCTATGCTAGATTTTGTCGGTTTAGGCATCAAGAAAGCGCCGGAGTTGGCAAAAAACCTTTCCTACGGCGACCAGCGCCGATTGGAAATTGCGAGGGCTTTGGCATCTGATCCAAAAGTTTTGCTTTTGGATGAACCGACTGCGGGAATGAATCCGAACGAAACGGCAGATTTAACTCGCTTTATTTACAGAATTCGCGATGAGTTGGATTTGAGTATTTTGCTAATCGAACACGACATGAAGGTGGTGATGGGAATTAGCGATCGCGTGAGTGTCATGGAATACGGCACCAAAATTGCGGAGGGAACTCCCGATGAAGTTCGCGCCAATCCTCGCGTGATTGAGGCATATTTGGGAAAAGAAGAAGATGCCAATGGGTAATGCAATTTTAGATTTGGGATTTTAAATTTCAAATTGGGGATGACTGATAAATATTATGTTTGTAGCTTGTCTCCAGTGGCATTCTGTGTTTAAAATTAATGGTATTGTGCGCCCATAGATAAGTGAGATGCGTCCAGAAATCCATTAGGAATTGATGTTCGGCGGTTTTTCCTAAACTTTAAAAGTTGATAATTAGTAGGGATAATATAACAAAGGACAAAGTAGAAAGAGTAACTATGCTAGAAATCAAAGATATTCACACCTATTACGGAAATATCCACGCTCTCAAAGGAGTGTCGCTAACAGTCTCTCAAGGAGAAGTTGTGACATTAATCGGTAGCAACGGGGCGGGAAAAACTACAACTCTCCGCACGATTCAAGGACTGCTGCGCCCACGTCAAGGTACTGTATTATTTGAGGGAAAGCCTTTGGAATCGCTGTCTACAGAGGCGATCGTCCGTTTGGGCATTTCTCAAAGTCCCGAAGGGCGGCTGATTTTTGGGCGCATGACGGTGCAAGAAAACCTGGAAATGGGTGCTTATCTCCGCAACGATACTCTCGGTATCAAGTCGGATATGGAAAAAGCTTTAAATTTATTTCCCCGTTTGCGAGAAAGAATTAGTCAAAAAGGGGGAACTCTCAGCGGGGGGGAACAGCAAATGCTGTCGATCGCCCGGGCTTTGATGTCGCGCCCCCGTTTGCTATTGTTGGACGAGCCGAGTATGGGCTTGGCTCCTATGTTAGTCAGTCAAATTTTTGCGATCGTCCGCGATATTAATGCTCAAGGAACTACTATTTTATTGGTGGAACAAAACGCCCGGATGGCTTTAAGTGTAGCTCACCGCGGCTATGTCATTCAAACTGGTGAGGTTGTAGTCGCCGGTACTGCTACCGATTTGCAGTCAAATGAAACTGTTCGCAAGGCGTATTTAGGTGAAAGTTAAATAGCTATTTGGGGAAGGGGTAATATGATGTCCGGTCGATTACCATAACAAAAACGGTTTGTAGTGCGGGCTTTTGTCCGCAATCCGGGCGCGGACTAAAGTCCGCACTACGAACCAATTTTAGATAGGTCAATTGACCGGACAAGATATAACGAGAAATTACACATTACTCATTACCCATTACTCATTACTCATTAGCTTATTTGCGATCGCAACTTCCCGG
>JAJAYT010000234.1 GCA_026786085.1 Microcoleus sp. CAN_BIN18
TGGCAATCAATTCTACAGATTCGATCAGAGAATTACGGGTGTTTTGGAATTTCTTGGTCATTTGCAAGCTTTCTTCGTCGGGCGTTTCAATTCCCAGAAATACTGCGTTGAAATGACATTTCACCATCATATCCATCAATTCTTGGTCTTCGGCTAAGTCGATGGATGCTTCTGTGTTGAAGTTGAACTGGAATTTGTGTTCTATTTGCCAAACTTCTAAGTCTTTTAGCAATAATTTTACACTGCGTTTGTTGCCGATGAAGTTGTCGTCTACCATGAACACGCCGCGCCGCCAACCTAGGTTGTAGAGACAGTCTAGTTCTGCGATTAATTGTTCGGGGTTTTTGGTGCGGGGTTTGCGACCGTAGAGGACGATGATATCGCAGAATTCGCACTGGAAGGGACAACCTCGCGAAAATTGAATTGACATTGAGTCGTAGCAGTCTAATTCGAGCAAGTCGAACCGGGGAACTGGGGTTGTGGTAACATCGGGTTTTACGCCGTCCGATCGATACATTCCACTTTTTTCGCCGCGCCCGATGGCTTCGACGAACATCGGTAGGGTGATTTCGCCTTCGTCGAGAATCAGGTAATCTATGCCCGCTGCTTGGGGTTCTTCGGGTACGGAAGTCGGGTAAGGGCCGCCGCAAGCTACGGATTTACCGCGCCGTTTGGCTTCGCGAATGATGTCTAGCAAGTCTTCTTTTTGGACAATCATGGCGGACAGAATAACGAGCTCTGCCCATTCCCATTCTGCTTCGGTGATTTGTCTGATGTTACGATCGACTAACTTAAATTCCCATTCTTGGGGTAGAATAGCTGCTACTGTGACCAAACCCAGCGGTGGAAGTAGCACTTGGCGATCAACTAATTCTAGGATTTTCTCGTAAGACCAGAATGTTTTCGGGAACAGGGGGTAAACTAGAAGCACTCGCATATTATGTTAAACCTCACATCAGTAAATAACTTGCGATCGGGCTGGCGTGTCTGAGAGTTCGATCGACTCTCAAGACTTAATGTTACGGCTAAAATTACAATCTTGCGCGCGATCGACTATCCGGCGAGGGGCGACACCCCCTAACACGAAGATAATCGGCGCAATTTAATAAATTTGCAGTCTCTTGTCAAAGCCCGCAAATGCTGATATCTTATCGTATTTCATAGTTGATTGACGATAATCCCATTTAAAAAGCATGGGAATCAGGCAAAAAAGAAGTTGAAACAGTACATATAAATCGTAAAGTGCCGCGGAACATTCATCCGCTAAATCCGTGATGTCCGCTACATCCGCTACAAAATCCGCTGCCGAACTTCTACTTTGCATCTTTATCAGGAATCCCGCTAGTTCTTAACATATCAGCAACTGTGCCGCAGTAACTCGGCATTCCGATGCTTTCGGGATTGACAAGATTTTGATAGGTAAAATGGCGATAGCTGATGCAAAATCTATCCCAAGCAGCAAGCTGAATTCGGAACAGCCAAATAAAGAAATCGGCCAGCCAAGCTGACAAAGTAACTCTAAAAAATATCCTTTTATTCAAATATTGGCAAGCTTGTTCTACCACTTCATTAGCTGTAATCGGCGGAGTTCCAAGTACAAAATGTCGCGGTTCCTCAGCAGCCGACGGGTGTTCAACTAAATAATTAACTACTGTGGCAATATCTGCGCCGTGGATGAAGTGAAAGCTGCCATCTGCTTTAAACCAGCGAATCAAACCAATCCATTTTGCGACAAGTGGCAGGCCGGATGACAAGTGAGAGACTGGTTTGTGTGCGTCTCCTCCCAATACTAATGTCGGGTAAAGTGCGGTAATCGGAGGTAGATTTTTCAAGGCTGACAATTGCGTCATGCAGTTATATTTCGAGCTAATATAATCTGTGCCCAATTCACCCGCTTCTTTGAGTAAATTGTTATCTCGACCGAGAATGCTGGCTGTTGAAAAATAAATTACTTGTTGACAAGTCTGCGGCGAAAGTAATTGAATTAGGCGGAGAGTTTTGGTGACATTCACATCTAAAACTTCTTGGGTTCCTCCCCAAGCGGTGGCGGCTAAAATTGCGACATCTATTGTTTGCAGAAGTTCGGAATGCCGATCGATATCTTTCATGTCGCCTTGTATGATATTGATACCGGGGCGGGCTTTACAGTCAAATTTTAGCTTGTCGGGGTTGCGAACTAATAGGTAAAGTTCGTGGTTTGTCTGTTGAATCAAAGTTTCGGCCATGTAGTGACCGATACAGCCACTTGCACCCGTCACAAAAATTTTTTTGGAGTTCATTTTGCCGCAGGGGAAGAGGGGAGAGATGAGGGGTTTTTGATGGTAGGGAAACGGTAATGCTTAACGCGCTTTTCCCGAGTCCGGCAGGGGTTTAAACCCCTGCCTCAAAGCTCAAGTCCTCTGAAGAGGACTCATGAGTTCTTCAGTCCTCTTCAGAGGACTTTAGCTATTAGCCAGGGAATTAATTCCCTGGCGGGCTTTCGGGCTAAGTTTTAATTCGTTACCAGGCAGAGCCTGGTAACGCAGATCAGGAGGCTCTGCCTCCATTTTACGCGAGGCAGAGCCTCGCTTGTATGGGTTCCGCAGGCAGAGCCTGGGAACCAGTTAAATCGCAATTTAAGCAGTAACTGCGAGCAATTTGTCGGCTTGTTTGGCGGTTTCAAAGAAGAAACGCACGTTATCTTCGGGAGTTCCTGGTAACACGCCGTGTCCTAAATTGAGGATATGTCCGCGCGGGCCCGCTTTACGAATTGTATCAAGAATTCGATCGCGAATGAACGCTTGAGAACCAAACAACACGCCCGGATCAAGATTTCCCTGAACGTTCATGTTGGGGCCCAAACGTCGGCGCGCGTCCGCCATATCAACCGTCCAATCGACGCTGATGATATCCGCGCCGGATTTTGTCATCCGTTCGAGGAGGCCGCCACTACCGCTGACTAATAGAATTAGCGGGGTGTCGGGATGGGTTTTTTTGACTTGCTCAAATACCTGTTTTTGGTATGGTAAGGCGAACGTGTCGTAGTCCTGCGGGGACATTTGGCCGGCCCAGGAGTCGAACATTTGCACTACTTGCGCGCCACAGTCGATTTGATAGCGCATATAAACCGCGATCGCATCTGCAAATTTCGACAGCAACTGATGTAGTAAAGTTGGATCAGAAAATGCCATGTTTTTGATAACGGCATAATCCTTGGAACCTTTGCCCTCAACGGCGTAGGCTGCTAGAGTCCAGGGCGCGCCGACAAAACCGAGCACGGTGGATTTGTTACCTACTTCCGCGCGCAGGGATTTGAGGATAGTTTTGATGAAAGGCAAGCTTTCTTCGGGATTCAGCGGTTGCAAAGCGTCGATTTGCTGCTGAGTGCGGATGGGTGAGTGGATAATCGGGCCTTTTCCTTCGGCGATATCCATGTCGATGCCCAAACCGGGCATTGGGGTGACAATATCGGAAAACAGAATTACGCCGTCGGGTTGAAATGCGTACCAGGGTTGCAGGGAAACTTGAATCGCAACTTCGGGTATTTCAGAACGTTCGCGAAAGGATGGATTCTTTTCTCGCAAATCTCGATAGGCTTTCATGTAGCGGCCGGCTTGGCGCATCATCCACACGGGCGGGCGGTCTAGGGTTTCGCCACGGGCTGCGCGGAGTAGCAAGGGAACTTCGTTTAATACCGACATTTTAACTTTTCTCTGACTTAAATATTTCAATGCCTTTGCTAGCTTACCACTGTGCGATCGTCCTTTTTGATCGAAAATTCGGCGATCGGGCCGCACCAGCTATTGTCTGTCATTGCGAGGCCCGAAGCAATCGCGGGATCTGTTTTGTAGGGCTTCTGTTTTCTGGGCTGATGAACTAATTGGTAGAGCTTGATTTGCGATCGAACTCTGGCAGTTTGCGAGGGTTAGGGGAAAATGGCTAGGATGACGCAGTTTGGTTCTAACCCTCGCAGCATTGCTGGGCAAGGGTTTCAGCGATTTTTTCTGCGGGGTTGAAGGAGTTTTGAGGGGTAATTTTGGGAACCCTCGCAAATGGCCTCTGGACATCTTGCGCTGTATAGGGTGTATGATGGAGGTCTCCCCACTCGCTGGGGAAACTAATTGAATGGAAACAATAAAATTTCCGGCCCAACACCTCCGTCTGAGACTCCCCACTCGCTGGGGAAACTAATTGAATGGAAACATGTGCCCGCGCGCGTCACTGATCGCATAAGGAACTCCCCACTCGCTGGGGAAACTAATTGAATGGAAACGAAAAGTTTGCCTGTTTTAAGGCTGTAGGGTAATCAACTCCCCACTCGCTGGGGAAACTAATTGAATGGAAACGCTTCAAATTTTGGATGAGTGATAACTTTGGACTCATTACCTCCCCACTCGCTGGGGAAACTAATTGAATGGAAACAA
>JAJAYT010000235.1 GCA_026786085.1 Microcoleus sp. CAN_BIN18
AAAAGATGGCGAAGTTCATCCCGTACAGATCGAACGCTAAAAAACAGCAAAATAGAACTCGGTCAGATATAGGTATGTCTTTCACAGTCTAGTGACCAGCCAACGGGGTGCGCAAACACAGAAAGCAGGCTGATCGCAGCCCGCTTGACTGTTATCGATACGTTCTATATATGCAGCGCGGGCCTGCTCAAACATCTTAAAAATAAAGGCTTGGTTGCCATGATCGATCGCCAGGGAAATCAAGACTTTACTCCGATCGACCGATCGCGAACAGAGTCTTGCACTTTGCATCTACCACAAATCGCAGAACCAGTATCAGTCCAAAACTTTCTGGATCGTCTTATGCAGTACCAGGTCGATCCTGCCCTTCTGGGGCGGCAAATTTACCAAATTCTCGCCACCAACTTCGATCGAGAAATCCTGCTGCTGCAAATAGCAAATACTTTGGGGGTTGCTTGTGAAGCTGATTTCTGTTTTGTGGCTGCTGTAGTTGACCAGAAAGTAGTAAATCCGAATGCTTCGTGGCAAAAAAATAGGAACGATCGCCCAAATGCCGATGCTGGAGCAGATTCAACCCAAATACCAGAATATTTTGAAGCCACAAGATTAGAACTGCCTAGTATATCATCACTCGAACATCCCGTCTTGGCAAACGTGCTAACAGAGGGCGAGATAGTGGCGATATCCGACTATCTGGATAGTCCAGCAGCTTCTGAACTCAATTCCCCCGTGACACCACTGCCTTTTCGGGCAATTTTGGCAGGGCCTACCCGATTGGCAGGGGCTGTAAATGGGATAATGATTGTGGGTAAGTCGCAACCTCACGAGTGGTCGGATGCCGATCGGCAGCGCCTAGAATCCGCATCAGAGGCGATCGGCATCACGATTTCTCACATTCAAAAAACTCAGGAAATTGCCAGCTTAAACGAACAGTTACAGCGACAAGCTAAATACAAAAATCTCCTCGGCTCAGTTGCTGCGGCGATCGATACCAGTTCAGAAGTCGATCGAATCTTGCAGCAAATCATTGAAAATACCGTCGATACGGTGGAAGTAGATAGAGGTCAAATCCTGCTGTTGAAATATACAGACATCCTCTTAAAAACTTCCTCCCCCAATCAAACCCCGAAAGCAAAAATTGTATTAGTTTGCGAATCTGCTTTGACAAAAAATGAAAGCAAACAAGCAATTGAACAAAGCGATGCAGGGAAACAAAGCACGAGTGCCAAAACAAAAAACAAGGAAAAAACTGCTAATTCCAAATCCAAAATTGCCAACTCAAAACAAAATAACTCTGCTGCTTTTTGGATGTCTGAATCTAGTTTGTGCAGCCAAGCATTCCACAGCGCACCCAAACCCCTGGTCTTCGCTGACGTAGGTGAATTAATCGGCAACGAACAAGAAAGCGTCGCACAAATCTTGAAACTCCAAGGCATTCGCGCGCTGCTGGTAATTCCCATGATGGGTGCAAGGGGACAGGAAACCGTCTTGGGGTTCTTGGTTTTGCAACACTCCGAGCCGCGTACTTGGAGCCCTGAAGAATTAGAAGTTCTGGAATCAGTCTGCGCTCAAGCGAGCAGGGCGATTATCCAAACTCAGACACTCAAAGAAGCGCAAACCCTAGTCTTCGACAGAACCGCTCAGTTGCAGCAAAGTCTCGACGTGCAGGGGAAACTGTACGAACAATCTGCCAATCAACTAGAGCAAATGCGCAAATTGAAGCTGATTCAAGACGAGTTTCTCACCACTGTGAGTCACGAGTTGCGCACCCCTTTAACAATCATGAAGCTAGCGATTTTGATGCTCAAACAAGCTGAACAGCCGTCAGCGAGTCGGGTTAAGTATCTCGACATTCTAGAGCAGCAGTGTTCTAAAGAAACCGCTCTGGTTAACGATTTGCTCGCCCTCAAGCAATTTGAGCCTCAGCAAGTCCCCATTTCTCTAATCAAAATCGATCTCAAGCGTTTAATTCAAGATTTAGCTGGGGATTTTGAGACAAAGTGGGCGGATAAGGGATTGACTATGAAGCTAGATTTGCCGAAGTTTGCCGCAGGCTGGAAAACCGACCCGGACAGTCTGAAGCGGGTGCTGCTGGAACTGCTGACGAATGCTGGAAAATACTCGGCTTTTGGAACTGCCGTACTTTTCGAGGCGTCTGAGGCGGGTGGGCGCATTGTCCTGAGCGTTTCTAATTTCGGGCCCGGCATTTCTGCTGCTGATTTGCCCCACATCTTTGACAAGTTCCGCCGGGGCACTGGCATTACTGACCAAGCGATCGCCGGTACGGGTTTGGGTCTGGCGCTGGTAAAGTGTTTAGTAGAGCACTTGAATGGTACTATTGATGTGTCTAGTTGTCCGGCAGAAAGTTCTAAAACTGACGAGTTGTGGCGCACATCTTTTACTCTGACTTTGCCGCAATTTCCACCGGAACTTTCTAATCTAGAATCATAGTTCGGTTGAAAAACAGCCCTTAATTGGCAGCGAACAGCCGAAGACTTGGGGAGGATTTGAGTTTTGCTTTCGTATGAGTGCGAGCTTAAGATATCGCTTATATATAAGCTGTGCTGTTCTCGAACTCATACTCGCACTCCTAAAAAACGCTTTTTACTCTCATTGAAATGCTCCCCCCAAGACTTATATGATGTCCGGTTGTTTGCTGGTAATTAGTACGTGTTTGTACTGAGGACTAAAGTCCTCTCTTGATGAATTAATCAGGACTAAATAAAGTGCTTACTACGAACTGAATTATGGTAGTATAGCCGGAGATTATATTACGAATTATTGACCAAAGAAACCTATTGTTTTAACTTTTGCAAAGGCCTGCAACGCGTGTTTTTTGTACATCGAAGCCGGTTTCTGCGTTTAGGAATGTCCTCTAAAAAGAAAATCATCGCGGTGCATGGAACTAGATAGCCAATATTATGCTCACAAAAGCTGCACCTAAAACTCTACGTTGGCAACGTTCTAAATATTCGCCGCTGGCACGACAAATAGACGTTTTTGCTGCGGCGGGAAAGTTTATGTTCTTTTTGTGGTG
Source organism: Microcoleus sp. CAN_BIN18 (assembly GCA_026786085.1). Lineage (GTDB taxonomy): Bacteria > Cyanobacteriota > Cyanobacteriia > Cyanobacteriales > Microcoleaceae > Microcoleus. Next base: position 3,038 of record JAJAYT010000235.1, read on the forward strand.
GGATGGACTGCTGCAAAATAATTCTGCTCATACTAGAAGAATTCGCGCCCATTGGTTGGTCAATACTTTGCTGGATTTGGGCCCGACTTTTATTAAAATCGGGCAGTCTCTCTCGACTCGCGCGGATTTGCTGCCGCTGGAGTACGTCAAGGAGTTGGAACAGTTGCAGGATCGGGTTCCTGAGTTTAGTTCCGAAGAGGCGATCGCCCTTGTAGAATCAGAGTTAGGCAAGGATATTTATGCTTTGTACCGCGATTTTGACCCGTTGCCGATCGCTGCTGCGAGTCTGGGACAGGTGCACAAAGCGAGGCTGCACACCGGGGAAGATGTGATTGTCAAGGTGCAGCGCCCGGGTTTGGAAAGTTTATTTGATTTGGATGTGAAGGCGGTGCGGCAAGTGATGCGTTTTTGCGATCGCTATTTGCCCGGAACGCGCAAGTACGGCCTAGAATCTATTTATCACGAGTTTTTTAAGATTTTATATCAAGAAATCGACTATGTGCAAGAAGGGAAAAATTCCGATCGTTTTAGCCTTAATTTTCAGGAATTCCCTCAAATTATTGTTCCGAAAGTTTACTGGCAATACACGACACAAAAAG
>JAJAYT010000236.1 GCA_026786085.1 Microcoleus sp. CAN_BIN18
ACTTTGAGCTGATCCCCTCGAGGGCGAGATCCGGGTGCCTCCTGTCTAAGCTTTAGACACCCGGGTTTTTCGTTTTGTTTCCCACCCTTAAACAAAATAAAAACTATTTTTTTATTTGGTTGACGGGTGGATGACGAGACAAACAAACTCTTTATTCGACGGGTTAATGATTGGTGGTAAACACTGACAATTGAAGTTAAAAACTTTTCTGATTCTAGGAATAAAATGTTCACTTACCCACTTGACATCAAGTAACGTATTCAGGTACATTAACACTAATTGATAAGTAGCGACTGCCATCAAATATTTACCGCTTAATGAGAACTTCTTACCAGTATCGATTACGTCCAACCAAGTTGCAAGCCACTGAGATTGACAGATGGCTGTCCATGCTGTGTGCACAGTACAACTATTTATTGGCAGATCGATTCAACTGGTACGAACAAAACCGGTGCTCCATCAATGCGTGTCCGCTAGCTTGCTATTTACCTGAACTGCGAGATGATCCAAGTTACTACAGTCAGAAAAAGACGTTACCTCAACTCAAGAAAACTCACCCTTGGTATACGGGGATTTATTCTCAAGTCCTCCAAGATGTAGTTAAGCGAGTCAAGGTAACTTTTGATCGTTTCCTAAAAGGTGATAGCAACGGAAAGCGTAGTGGTAGACCTAGATTTAAACCACGCAGTCGTTACCGCACGTTCACTTATCCTCAAATTAAAGACGGCTGCTTGCAAAACAACTTAATTAACTTGCCGATGTTCGGAAAAGTTAAAGTTGTTTTGCACCGTTCGATACCTGATGGATTCAAAATCAAAACCGTCTCTATTACCAAAAAAGCTGATGGTTACTATGTGACTCTCAGTTTGGAAGATTCCACAGTCCCTGAGATTAAACCAGATTTTAATCCTCAAAAGATTGCTGGAATTGATATGGGGGTGAAAGATTTTTTGACAAAATCAGAAAACGAGACTGTAGCAATTCCTCAACATTACCGCAAAGCTCAAAAACGCCTGCGAACTATTCAGAAGCGAGTCTCGCGCCGTAAAAAAGGTAGTAACCGTCGGCAAAAAGCAGTTAGTCAGCTAGGAAAGTGCCATAAAAAAGTAGCGGACAAGCGTAAAGACTTTCATTTCAAAACTGCTAACGCTCTCTTGAAAAAATATGATGTTGTTGCAGTTGAAGACTTGAATGTCAAGGGACTTGCTCGTACAAAGCTGGCTAAATCTGTGCTGGATGCTGGGTGGTCAAGCAATAGTCGATTCTAACAAATAAAGCCGTAAATGCTGGGAAAGTTGGTAATCCCAGTAAGTGCTCATAACACTTCACAAGATTGTTCTAGTTGCGGTAAAAAAGTACCAAAAAAGCTGCATGAAAGATGGCATGACTGTCCACATTGTGGATGTAGTCTTGACCGCGATCATAATGCCGCTATTGTTATTAAAAATAGGGCGGTGGGTCATCCCGTCTTTAAAGCTCAGTCAATGTCCGAAGCAATAGCTGGAGTCGCCCAGAAGCCTACATTAAGCTGAGTACAGCTTAATGTAGGAGTATGTCACGAGTTTCTTCCGGTTGGCGCAGCAGCAGACTCAGCGCACAGTCAGGGCGATCAAACTTTTTTCAACTAAAGAGCAATAATATTAGGCTCTTCATTACCTTTTATGCTAGTTTATTAATTAAAAATCATAAATTGCCTGTAAAATCAAAAATTGTAGTCGATGGTCGCGAATCAGCACCTCAAATGATAGCCATAACGAATAGACTTATTGATTAGCAAAAATTTTATGCAACTTTACGGACACATTTAGCATAACAATTAATCAAAAACCGAATTAGTTGGATTTTTTTATCACAACTGATTAGATTTTATTGACATCCAAACATTTTTATCACTTCTCGATCATTAGGTTAGTATAGCAATCTTATTTAAGGTTGAACTTTACTAATAAAAGATGTTTTTAGCGATTAGAACAAATTAACTCTATAAATAAAGATGTAGGCGACTTAAGCGTTGCACGCTCGCGTAGCCGAAGTGTCGCAGCCACGTTCCTCCCTAGGCCTGAAGGCAGGGGCTTCCCGTTCATTTTTCGGTGATTTTGAATACAATTCCCGACTCAACAGTCGATCGCACTCCTCAATTTTCGCCCTGGATCTAAAGTTCACCTAAAGTTCTATGCCCGATCGCAAAACCTTTCCTAAAATAGAAGTTAGGGGACGATTGGTCTCATCGCTGATTCAGGAACACCTGAAAAATCCCAAACTAGCGAGCCACAAGACAGGGAGGACATCAAAATCATGGTAAACGCGCCCACAGGGGAAGCCCGCCTAGGTCAAACCGATCAGGTACAAGCCTTAGACCGCGATTGTACGACTTTATCCCGTCATGTACTCCAGCAACTGCACAGCTTTTCAGCAGATGCTCAGGATCTCAGTGCCCTGATGAGTCGCATCGGACTGGCTGCAAAGTTGATCGCGAGGCGGCTCAGCAGAGCCGGATTAATGGAAGATGCTTTAGGGTTTACAGGGGCTGTAAACGTGCAGGGAGAATCTGTCAAAAAGATGGATATCTATGCTAATGAAGTGTTTATTTCGGTATTCCAGCAAAGTGGACTTGTTTGCCGCTTGGCTTCGGAGGAAATGGAAAAACCCTATTATATTCCCGAAAATTGTCCGATCGGGCGTTACAGTCTGCTCTACGATCCCATAGACGGTTCTTCCAATCTTGACATCAATCTGAATGTCGGCTCCATATTCAGCATCCGCAAGCAAGATGGGGACGATGCAGACGGTTCTGCTTCAGATTTGCTCCAACACGGACACAAACAAATCGCCGCAGGCTATGTGCTCTACGGCCCAAGTACCATGCTGGTTTATTCGATCGGGCAAGGTGTTCATTCCTTTACCCTCGACCCCAGTTTGGGCGAGTTTATTCTATCAACCGAAAACATCAAGATTCCAGACAGTGGCCCGATTTACAGTGTTAATGAAGGTAGCTTTTGGCAGTGGGACGAACCTTTTCGGGATTATATTCGCTATGTACACCGCAGTGAAGGCTATACCGCCCGGTACGGAGGGGCTTTGGTGGGAGATTTCCACCGGATTTTATTTCAGGGAGGCGTGTTTTTGTACCCAGGAACGGCGAAAAACCCCGATGGCAAATTGCGCTTACTCTACGAGTCGGCTCCTTTGGCGTTTTTGATGGAGCAAGCTGGCGGGCGCGCTAGTACGGGTATTCAAGACATCTTGGATGTGGTGCCGACGAAGATTCACGAGCGCACGCCTTTGATTATCGGTAGTAAAGAAAATGTCGCGCTGGTTGAATCTTTTGTTCAAGATCGATCGCGCAATTCTAGAACAATCGAGCAGTGAAGGAAGTTCGGCAACGGATTTTGTAAGAGATGTAATAGAGGTTAGGAAGTTCGGTAACGGATTTTGTAACGGATGTAACGGATGTCATGGAGGTTAGGAAGCAAGAATGTTTTAATTCCCAATTGCCAATACTTCAGCGGACTTAATCCGCTCTCTCTTCGGCTTCGCGAGGGGATAAACGCAGCCGTTGGGTTCAGCACAAGTTTTCAATTTCCAATTTCTAATTCCCAATTATCAAATATCAAATTGTAGGAGTTACGGATCATGACAGAAGCGACGAAGAATCACCTGTTAGAAATCAAAGAAATTGGCCAGAGCATCTGGATGGACAATTTGACTCGCAATCTGATCGAGTCCGGCGAACTCAAACAGATGATTGAAAGTCGGGGACTGCGCGGGATTACATCTAATCCAGCGATTTTCGAGAAGGCGATCGCAGGCAATGTGATTTACGATGCTGATATTGAAGTTGGCATCCGGGCGGGTAAATCTGTACTGGAAATTTACGAATCTTTGGTGTTTGAGGATATCCGTAACGCTTGCGATATCTTCGCCCAGGTTTACGCAGAGTCGAAGGGTTTGGACGGTTACATCAGTATTGAAGTGCCACCGACGATCGCGAATGATACAGAAAGTACGATTAGTGAAGCCTTACGTTATTATCAGGCGATCGGTAAACCAAACGTGATGATTAAGATTCCGGGAACTGCTCAAGGGTTGCCGGCAGTGGAACGAGTCATCAGCGAGGGGATTAACGTTAACGTGACTTTGCTGTTCTCCGTTGACAGCTACGTCGAAACCTTCTGGGCTTATATTCGTGGCTTGGAAGCGCGGGTGGCTAAGGGTTTGGATGTGAGCAATATTGCTTCTGTTGCCAGTTTCTTTTTGAGCCGGATCGACATTAATATTGATGGCAAGATTGACGAGAAACTCAAAAACGTCACCGATATTTCTACGAAAGCCAAACTGGAAGCGGTGAAGGGGAAAATTGCGATCGCCAATGCCAAGGTAGCTTACCAGAAATATAAAGAGATCGTCGCGAGCGATCGCTGGCAAGCATTAGCAGCCAAGGGAGCGAAAGTCCAGCGCTTGCTGTGGGCTTCCACCAGCACCAAAAACCCTAACTACAGCGATGTGATGTACGTCGATGAATTAATCGGCCCGGAGACAGTTAACACTTTGCCACCGAATACCATTGAAGCTTGTTTCGATCACTGCGATGTCGCACCGCGGATTGAGAACAACGTTGCAGAAGCTTACAGCCTGATCGAAAGTCTCAAAGATCCAGATATCGACATCAACTTGGATAATGTGATGGCAGACTTGCTCCTGGAGGGGATCGAGAAATTTGTCAGCCCGTTCCAATCCCTGATGGATTCCTTGGCAGAGAAAGTTCAGAAGCTCGCACCTGTGTAGTGAGCCGGTTTGGTATCGGTAAGGGCAGAAACTCTCAGGAGTCTAAATACATAATCGTTTTGGCTCCTGACTCCTGATTAAATGCTCGTCCCCAATCATTGACGTGGCTGAGATTATGGAAAATTTGTGTACGAACGTACACAATTCCCTAGTCAAAAAATATCAAATCCGCAATCCCTGATTTTTCATCCTTCACTGCTAAAGAAGTGTTATGTTAACTCCCCATACCATTCAACAAAGCGAGGAAGTCAACGCCCAACTGGATATCGCTGAACGGGCGAGGCTTCAACAACTCGAATCTATCGTAGAACAAGGACTTCACACTTTTTACGAAGTCGGCAAAGCCCTTGAGGAAATTCGGGAACAAAAACTGTACCGGGAAACCCACAAGAATTTTGAGGCTTATTGCCACGAAAAGTGGGGAATCACGAAACGAAGAGCTTATCAGTTCATTGACGCGGCTGAGATTATGGAAAATTTGTGTACGAACGTACACAATTCCCTTGTTAAAGAATATCAAATCCGCCCATTAAAGGGATTGCCCCCCGAGGTACAGCTAGAAATTTGGCAAGAAGCAGTAGAGTCATCGCCTAACGGGATGCCTACTGGCGCAGCAGTTCAGCGTTTGGTTGAACAGCGATTTCCATCGTTAGGAAGCGGGCGAACTCCCAAGGATAGTGATTCTGAATTAGAGAAATTGCGATCGGACAATAAACAGCTTAGAGAGGAAGTCCGACAGCAAAACAGAGACAGGGATCGGCGTGCTGCTGCTGTGGCCTTGGAATTAGAGCAACTTCGAGCCGAAAACAGGCAGTTGAAAGCTGAACTGCTACAGCGCGATCAAGATTGGGAAATTCGTCTGGCGGTTGAAAGGAGAAAAATTCGAGAAGAAGTTAGAGCAGAACTCAGAGAGGAAATCAGAGCTGAAATCAAGGCAGAATACGAAGGGCAGATTAACTCGCTGACTCAACAACTGGCAGAAATGACAAACAATTATCAAGCTGTACTCGCAAGACTGACAGCTTTAGAAGGAGCAAAATAAAAAATGGTGACAATTCTTGAAAACCCGCTGCGGGTAGGTTTGCGAAAAGAACGAGTACCGGAACCGCAAATACTGGTCATTTTCGGAGCTTCTGGAGACCTGACGCAGCGCAAACTCGTACCAGCAATTTATCAGATGAAGCGCGATCGACGTTTACCACCAGAAACTACCGTGGTGGGAGTTGCGCGTCGCCCTTGGAGTCACGATTACTTCCGAGAGCAAATGCGCGAAGGCATCGAAGAATTTGGTGGCGGGATTGGGAATGAAGAATTTTGGCAAGACTTTGCTCAGGGTTTGTTCTACTGTCCGGGCGACATAGACAACCCCGAAAGTTATCAAAAACTCAAAGCTTTGCTAGGGGAACTCGACCAACAAAGGAGAACCCGTGGCAACCATATATTTTATCTTTCCGTTTCCCCTAACTTCTTTCCAGAAGCGATTCGGCAATTGGGCGCAGCTAAAATGCTGGCAGACCCGATCAAACATCGCTTAGTTATTGAAAAACCCTTCGGACGCGACTTGAACTCGGCAAAAGCTCTCAATCGAGTAGTCCAGGAAGTGTGTCAAGAACAGCAAGTTTACCGGATTGACCATTATTTGGGCAAAGAAACTGTTCAGAATCTCCTGGTTTTTCGGTTTGCCAATGCGATTTTTGAACCCCTGTGGAACCGTCAATTTGTGGATCACGTACAAATTACCGTGGCAGAAACAGTCGGCGTAGAAGACAGAGCCGGTTATTACGAATCCTCTGGGGCTTTGCGGGATATGCTCCAAAACCATTTGATGCAGATTTTTTGTCTGACAGCAATGGAAGCGCCAAACTCCCTAGATGCTGATAGCATCCGTACCGAAAAAATGAAAGTTCTGCAAGCAACACGCTTAGCTGACTTACAGAATTTAGAGAATTCCGCGATTCGCGGCCAGTATTCCGCCGGCTGGATGAAGGGCAAACCAGTACCCGGATATCGTACCGAACCAGGAGTCAATCCTCAATCCATGACTCCAACTTTCGTAGCGATGAAGTTTACGATCGACAACTGGCGCTGGCAGGGAGTACCTTTTTACCTACGCACCGGAAAGCGGTTGCCGAAAAAAGTCAGCGAAATTGCGATTCAGTTTCGTGAGGTACCCCTGATGATTTTTCAGTCTGCCGCCCAACAAACTACTCCTAACGTTTTGACCATGCGCGTGCATCCCAATGAGGGGATTTCGCTAAGGTTTGAGGCGAAAATGCCGGGGCCGGATTTGCGGACGCGGACGGTGGATATGGATTTCAGTTATGGTTCTTCGTTTGGGGTGACTTCTTCTGATGCTTACGATCGACTGTTAATTGATTGTATGTTGGGCGATCAAACTTTGTTCACTCGTTCTGATGAGGTGGAAGAAGCTTGGCGGATCGTAACACCAGCGTTGATGGCCTGGGAAGCACCGAGCGATCCGGCACTGGTTCCTCAGTATGAAGCGGGTACTTGGGAGCCTGCGGAGGCAGAATTGCTAATTAATCGAGACGGACGTAAGTGGCGAAGACTTTAAGAGTTATTGGTTATTAGTTATTGGTTATTAGTTATTGGTTATTAGTTATTGGTTATTGGTTATTAGTTATTAGTTATTCAACAACTAACAACTGACAACTGCCAACAGTCAACTGACAACTGCCAACTAACAACTGACAACTGCCAACAGTCAACAGTCAACAATCAACAGTCAACAGTCAACAGTCAACAGACAAATAAAAAAGGAGAAAAAACCGATGATTATGACACCGATGAAAGCTCCACCTCTAGTTTCGTTGCAAAGTCCTAAAGATGTTTCGATCGACCAAATAGAGGCCGAATTAGCCCAAATTTGGGAAAGTTACAGAGAATCTGGGTCGAAGGGCGATTTTCCTAGCGCCACTAGAGCAACAACTTTTACTTTTGTAGTCTACGAGCCGGAAGAAACTCAGCAGCTATTGGCGGATGTGGGCTTTTACGATGGGCCGATCGATGGTATCACTGGGCCGATGACCGCATCTAGCATCAGAGCTGCTCAAAAAGCTTACGGCTTGCCGAGAACTGGCAAACCTAATGCTGAATTGCTGGCGACTTTGCGGGAAGAAGTGGCTCGCAAAAATTCAAATGGCAGCAAGTTGGGTCCAACGGGTTTCAGTTCAGGAGGTTCCGCTGTAGCTGACGCGATAGTCGCTGCTAATCCCTGCCGGATTATTGCCCTTTGCCCAATGATGGGAGAAGATACGGGCGTACAGGCTCAAGTCGCTGCTTATTGTCCGGTTCACAAGGGTGGCACTGGCAATTTGATCTGCTGTGAGTACATTACGCTCCGGGGTACCGAAGCGGCTCTGGAACGCGTCAGCGGTATCGTGGCAGCGCTGACAATCGCCGATTTGCCGACCCTGCTGTGGTGGAAAGCGACTCCTGATGCCGATCGCGATTTATTTCAGCGGTTGGCCGCAACTAGCAGTTCGGTGATTCTTGACTCTAGTTGTTTTGGTGAACCAGAGGCTGAATTGCTTTTAATGCAAAGTTTGATTGAGGAGGGAATTCCGATCGCGGATTTGAATTGGCGCCGACTGGCTGCGTGGCAGGAGTTGGCTGCTGAGGCTTTCGATCCGCCGGGGCGTCGCGTGGCAATTCGGGAAATCGATCGTGTGACGATCGATTACGAACGTGGCAATTCCACTCAAGCGCTGATGTATTTGGGCTGGCTGGCAAGCCGTCTTCAGTGGCGTCCGGTTGCTTTTCTACAAGAAGAGGGCGATTACCAAATTAAACGGATTAAGTTCGCCGGTATTGACGAGCGGGTTATAGAAGCAGAGTTAGCTGCGATTCCAACTGCTGATACTGGTGATGTCCCTGGGGATTTGATTGCTCTGCGTTTGAATTCTACTAACGAGAATGCTGACTGCGGTACGGTGCTGTGTTCGGAAGCTGGCGGCTGCATGCGGATGGAAACGAAGGGCGGCGCTCAAACCGATCGCTTTAACCAAGTAACTCCCCTATTAGATCAGGTGACAGAACAGTTGCTGGGTCAGCATTTGCAGAGTTGGGGCCGAGATGTGCTTTACGAAGAAAGTTTGGCAGTGACTGCTCAATTGCTGAAGTTGTCAGTAGTCAGTAGTCAGTAGTCAGTAGTCATTGGTTAGTGGTTAGTGGTTAGTGGTTAGTGGTTAGTAGTCATTGGTTAGTGGTTAGTGGTTAGTGGTAGCCACTCATAAATAACAACTAACACCTAACCAACAACAAATAACAAATAACAAATAACAAATAACCAACAACAAATAACAAATAACAAATAACAAATAACAAATGACTTTAGTAATTGCAGGCGAACGTAGCGGTGCGGGAAAGACGACTGTAACGATCGCCCTTTTAGCTTATTTAATCCGTCATGGCTTGAATGTTCAATCTTTTAAAGTAGGCCCGGATTACATCGATCCGATGTTTCATGCTTTTGTGACTGGCCGCCCTTGTCGCAATTTAGATGCAATATTGACCTCTGAATCTTACGTGCAAAAATGTTTTTTGCGTCACATTCAAGATATCGATTGTGCCTAGGTTGAAGGGGTGATGGGACTATTTGATGGTGTAAGTCGAAGGAAGAAGGAAGAAGGAAGAAGGAAGAAGGAAGAAGGAAGAATGGAAGAAGGGAAAGAAGAGTTTGATTATGATTTTTCCTTTGTTTCTACGGCTCATGTTGCTGCTTTGCTGAATTTGCCGGTATTACTGGTGATAGATTGCAGCAGACTTTCTGGTTCTGTGGCTGCGATCGCACATGGTTTTCGCTCTTTTGACAAAAATCTTAATTTCGCTGGTTTGGTGTTGAATCGGGTGGCGAGCGATCGACATTTGGAGTTGCTTACCAATGCTCTGGAACCACTGGATTTACCTGTTTTGGGTGTGCTGCGACGGGATGAGGCTGTGACTATTCCCGATCGACATTTGGGCCTGATTCCTGCTGAGGAGTTGCCGAATCTTCATGCTGCGATCGATAAGTTGGCTGATTTGGCTGCTGTTGCTTTTGATTGGGAAAAACTTTTGCCAATGTTGGCTGCAACTTCAAATGGGGGGG